>NZ_NTLW01000099.1:0-13372 GCF_002632075.1 Pseudoalteromonas sp. ESRF-bin5
CATTTAGATGGCGCACGTGCGTTTAATGCATCAGTTGAGTTAGAAGTTGATATTAAACAAATAACGAAACATTTTGACTCTGTGTCTATTTGCTTATCTAAAGGGTTAGGTGCACCGGTTGGATCTTTATTATTGGGGTCATCTTCTTTGGTAAATAAAGCTAGGCGATGGCGTAAAGTACTTGGTGGTGGTATGCGACAAGCCGGAATGCTCGCTGCTGCGGGGCAATATGCGCTTGAAAATAACATAAGTCGCTTAAAAGACGATCATGCTAATGCGCGCTACCTAGCTAAATGTTTAAGCTCACTTGAAGGCTTTAACGTAGATATGAGTAATACGACCAATATGGTGTATGCATCTTGTGATGAAGGTTTTAATATTGTAGATATAGCTGCGAAGCTAAAACAGCAAGGTGTTCTAATAAGCCCAAGTAAACAACTCAGGCTAGTCACGCATTTAGGGATAACTCGAAAAGATATAGACACCTTTATTAGCGCGTTATCGGCCCATATTTAAAGCGGCTTTGTAATGTTTGCGGCATACCGATACATAACGATCGTTGCCGCCAATTTCAACTTGGTTACCGTCGGCAATGGCATCACCATTTTCATCGGTACGTAATACGTGATTGGCTTTGCGTCCACAATGGCACACCGTTTTAAGCTCAATTAATTTATCAGCCCAAGCTAGTAGGTATTGAGAGCCAACAAACAACTCACCTCTAAAGTCGTTTCGTAAACCGTAGCAAAGCACAGGAATGCCTAACTCATCTACTACATCCGTTAACTGCATGACTTGCTCTTTGGATAAAAACTGACATTCATCGACTAATATACAATGGCGCTTTTTTTCATTGTTAAGCGATTGAATCAACTCATACACATCTTTACTTGCATCAAATACATGTGCATCGGCTTGCAAACCTATTCGAGACGAAACCTTGCCAACACCTTCTCTATCGTCAATAGCTGCAGTAAGGATAACTGGCTCCATACCTCGCTCTTTATAATTAAAAGCCGATTGTAATAAGGTGGTAGATTTTCCCGCATTCATTGCAGAATAGTAAAAGTATAATTGAGCCATGATGGTGCCAAGTTACAAAAAGTGCGCTTATGCTACCCTAATATGCACTGAATACCAATTTCAAACGCCAAATAAGCTTATGATTTAAAGTATTAGTTTTGAGGTTGTTTGGCAGAATTTAAATAATCAATGTAGATAGGAGCCGAATCAAATTCACTAACCCACTGCCACATTTTATGACTAAGCGTCGGATGATTTTCATAAAGTTGATGCGAAAAAACTAAATAACCAAGCGTAAATTCGTATGGGGGAAATAGTGCTTTTACATCGGTGTCACTATAAGGGTAACTAGACGTTTTAATTTTATTAACTTGGCAAATATCTATGCTTGAGTCCACAACCCCTTTGTTAAGTAGCTCAAATGCATTTTCTTTAGACACCGTCTCGTGAACAAAAAGAGGTTCTTTTTTTAAAACAGCGCTTAAGCCATAACCGCTTGGCACAGCAATTGTAAATGTTTTGGTATTAAACTTATCGCGTGATTGCCATTGCGATCGAAATTTATCACGACCTAACAAGCAGCTGCCAAACCTGCTAATAGCAAACTGAGCATTAGGTTTTGCATCTTCATTCATTGGGTAAACGGCTATTCGCTCTCTGCCTTCTCTGAAGCTAGCAATAACTGCATTTACTTTATTTGATTCAAGATCCTTCAAGCACCTTCGCCAAGGTTTTCTTACAAATTCAATATCAACACCATCAACTGCGTCGTCCAATAGCCGGAGTACGTCTGCCGAAGCTCCGGGCCTTTGAATCGGAATCTCTTGCCCTGTACCTAAAAACATTGGCGCAATTTCCTTGTCTTCATAGCAAAAAAGCAACTTTTTAGCAGCGGCGTTTGCGCCATTAATCGGTACGATGCATAAAAAGATAAATATATAAAATAGTGTATTAAATTGCATAGCTATTTTTTATTAGAGTATTTTTTATAGTGTAACCTTTATAATATATGATACAAAACTTAAGGCTACTAATTTACAAAACCCCTTCATGTTGTAAAAGCCAACGTTTTCTTTCGAGTCCACCAGCGTACCCAGTTAGCGTTGCATTTGCGCCAATAATTCTATGGCAAGGCACGATAATGCTAATTGGGTTTTTACCGTTAGCTGCCCCCACCGCTCTTACCGCTTTTGGGTTATTTAATGCGTGAGCAATATCCCCATACGTATTGGTTTTACCGTAAGGAACATCCAAAAGTGCGTTCCATACATTTTTTTGAAATTCAGTCCCTTTAGTATCTAAGGGAACACTAAATGTTTTACGCTTTTTATTAAAATACTCTTTTAATTGCAGCGCACAGCTTAATATCGGCTCATTAGTTACTTTAGCAAGAGGCATATGTGGGTAGGTTTCAAGCGGATAAAAGCCAACGTAACTCACCCCTTTTTCAGTTGCTTGAATTATTATATTGTCTATGGGACTTGTTATGTATGTTTGAATAATCATGATAGTTGCTGCCAAAGTTGAAACGTTAAATAGGAACGAAATGGGGTGCACTTTTCACTGTTAAACGAACTTGCCGCAGCTTGTGCTTTTTTAATTCCTAAATCACCATCAAGTAATATATCGGGTTGGCTTTGCCCTCTTAATTTTGCATAGTTCACAGTCCATGGGCCTATTCCTTTTAAGTCAAGCCATAAATCTAAGTCACTATTGCTAGGGTTATTGGCGCAAAACAAAGCTAAATTATGTAGCGCATTTTTGCGCGCTTGTGGCATTTTAAAAAAATCAAAGCTGCTTTGTGCTACCTGTTCGGCACTCGGAAAATACACATGGTTTACGTCTTTTTCTCCGAGCTCATCAACTAGTTTAGTGACTAAGCTATGCGCTGCGGCTACGCTTACTTGTTGTCCTAGCACAGCCCTAATACCAGCCTCAAACTCTGACCAAATACCTGGCAACCTAAGTCCGTTACACAGTGTGAATGCATTGTTTATGTTTGTATTTAAATGAGTTTCTATTAAATTAATATCAGCATCTAAGTCTAGAACCCGCCGTATGTTATTTATAACTGTTTGCAAATATTGCGTGTCGTCTATCTCTACCTTTACTTTAAAGTGATGTTTACTTTCGATAAATTCGGCAGTGAAGCACCCTTTATAAAGCGTATTTGAAAACGTACGCCCGTAGCTATTTTCCGAAATCCATTCAACAGGTTTAATTAAACGTTTTTCTATAAACGAGCGTAAAGCAAGCCAATTATAAGGAGGCCTAAAAGGAAGGGTTAAGGTAAGTGACGTACTTTGAATTTTGGTATTTTGACGCAGTGCTGATGGTGTCATATTTAATTGTTTGAAAAAAGCATCATTAAATCGCCTTGTACTTTTAAAACCTGCCGCGTATGCAATGTCGGTTAGCGATAAATGCGTTTCTTGTATCAGCTTTTTTGCAAAATGACATTGCTTAAATAAACGATATTGCGTAAGCGACAAACCAAAATGTTGTTTAAACAAACGTCTTAAGTATCGACTACTCACTCCTAACCTTTCAGCTAACTTTTCGCAATCATGTTCATCGTATTGGTCAATGAGCTGCTTTGCCCTCAAAGCGGTTGTTTTGACCCCTTGCCAAGCCGCACTTCCCGGTGCACTGTCAGGCCTACAACGAATGCAAGGCCTAAAACCGTCTTGCGCTGCATTATGAGCAAACTCATAATAAATAACATTTTTTTCAAGCGCAGTAGGCGCTGGACAAATAGGCCTGCAGTAAATACCCGTACTTTTTACCGCAACATAAAAAAGACCATCAAATCGGTGATCGCGACTTTGACGTGCTTTTTGCCAGTAAGATGAAATCATAAATAGCTCTTTTAATGAGTGACCAGCACAAAGTTTAAATAAATTTTTACCCATTGCTAGCCACAATCGGAACTTTACTATTTAGCAAAATCTATTAACTCTTGACCCGTTAAACGATAAATAATCCATTCAGTTTGGGGCTTTGCACCTATACTGTCATAAAAATCTATTGCAGGCTTATTCCAATCCAAAACAACCCACTCAAAACGACCACAATTATTGCTCAACGCCTTATTAGCTAAATGCTTCATTATGGCTTTACCAGCACCTTTACCACGGCTATCTGGACTTACGTATAAATCTTCAAGATACAAACCGTTTTTACCTAGCCAAGTAGAATAATTGTAAAAATAAACTGCAAAGCCTATAGGTTCATCGCCATCTAAACATATAATACTGTGCGCTGTGGCGCCTTCGCTAAATAATGTCTCTAAAATAGCTTGCTCATTTGTTTTGACCGCATCTGGCTCTTTTTCATATATCGCAAGCTCTGTAATAAAATGTAAGATAATTTTGGCATCGCTTGGCTTCGCATCGCGAATTATAATTGACTTGCTCATAGTAGTGACCCTAAGTGTGCTGCGCTATTGTTAAATTAAAATATGTGTTCAGTAACTATTTATGGTGCTGATAATGTATTACACACCATGAAATTAATGTGTATTTGAGTATGCCATACATTAATTAGCTTAATTGATTAATAAACAAAAAATATAATTGAATTAAAAACTATTAATGTGGTTTGCTATTTTTTGCACCTGAGTTCAGCGCTATAAAGTTAATTACGACACCCGTATTACCTAAGCTGTTTTAAATATATTCAAGCTACTCTTATTCAAGCAAAAATTGATTGTGTGCCCAAAACGCAGAGAGCCTATAAAGCAAGCAACAATGCAAACTTAAATAAGAATCAAAACCAATAGTAACACAATGATTTTTATAGAGAAAACTTGCAATTACTTGGTTTTACACTACACTAGCCATAATTAACAAAGCTATGGTGGCATATCATGAAAGGTAATCAAAAAGTAATCGACGCATTTAATGCGCTACTCGCCAACGAGTTAGCTGCAATCGATCAGTATTTTATACACTCTCGCATGTATGATGATTGGGGTTTAAATAAACTTTATGAGCGCCTTAATCATGAAATGGAAGAAGAAAAAGACCATGCTGACTGGTTAATCAAACGTATTTTATTTTTAGAAGGTGTCCCAAACCTTACCAAGCGTCGTGATTTGCTTATCGGAAACGATGTTAAAAGCATGATGCAAAATGATTTAACACTCGAACTAGAAGTTGTTGCCTGCGTAAAAGATGTAATTGCCATCTGTGAAGAACAGCAAGACTATCAATCTCGTGCAATACTCCAAAAACTATTGTTCGATACAGAAGAAGACCACGTTTACTGGTTAGAACAACAACTTGGCCTAATTGAAAAAATTGGCTCAGAAAATTACCATCAATCTCAAATGGGTTAGAAGGAGCTAAAGTTATGAAAGGCGACTTAGAGGTAATTAAAGCGTTAAATAGCGTACTTGCTAATGAACTTGTCGGAATTAATCAATACTTTTTACATGCACGTATGTTTAAAGACTTTGGTTTTAGCCAGCTTGATAAAGCAGACTACAAAGTGTCAATTCAAAAAATGAAAAACGCCGATCGTTTAATTGAGCGTATTTTATTTTTAGAGGGTTTACCAAACCTACAAGACTTAGGCCGTTTACGTATTGGTGAAAACAGCGAAGAAATGATTGCTGCTAACATGAGCTTTGAGCTTGATACTATAGACGAACTTCGCGCTGCGGTTAAATTAGCTGAAAGTAAAAAAGACTACATTAGCCGAGAAGCACTCGACCATATTTTAAACGAGCAAGAAGAGCAAATGGACTGGCTAGAAACACAACAACAGCTTATTGAAAATGTAGGTATAGAAAACTATCTTCAATCTCAACTTTAACAACACGTTATAAACATAAAAAAAGCAGCCACATGGCTGCTTTTTTATGCAATGTTTTTTAAAATAATTAAGCGACTTGATCTGTTATGTCTGCAATTTGAATCAGCTTGCGATTCAAAATCTTCTTAGTACAACCACAGCATTTTCCGCATTGGCTGCCGACGTTAAGCTCTTTTGCCAACTCACGCATAGTTGTTGCACCATCATCAATTGTTTGTTCAATTTTTTTATCTGTCACACCGTGACATAGACAAATGTACATGATTACAAACCACTCTAATTACTTTCGATATAGTTATATTAATCTAAATAGTAATAGTTATCAATAATTTTTAGAGAGTTATTTGAATTTTATTTTAAACCCAATTATAACTTTAGGGTAACCTTTCATACAAAAATTGGTAACTCATTGTTCCCCTAATCTTTTGTCAATTTTATTTAGTATCGCCATTGATTCAAATTAATAGATTGATCATTAAAATCTAATAATTAGTGAATATAGATTAGTTCATTTGAGAGTTGACTAATAAAACTTTCACTCAAAAGTGTGCACTAACACAAATATAAAGCACTTGAATAAAACTACTGACTACTCAGTTAGGCTCTTTTTGATAAAGAAAAAAGAGTGTGATTTAACACTCAACAAATTTACTTTAAGGAAGCGGCCCCCTGAAGCTAAACCCTATTTTTGCAATAACAGCCTTTAGTATCTGCTACAAGTAATTTTGAGTTAAACCCAGCAACTAAGTTAGTCATTGCCGTTTCTACAAAACCACTGCCCTGCGAACAAGCTAATCCTTCTGATAATGGCCCCGCATAAACAAACTCGCCATTCTTATCAATAATTACAGCGGCTGGCGTAGCTGGAATAACATGATGTAACTCAGCTAAGTAAGGATGCTCGATAATATTAAAGCCTTTTTCGTCAGCAAATCGTTTAAGTGCGGTAATGTGTGCTTTAGCCTGCTTTGCGCAACCACAGTTTTGCTCTATGACAAGAACTAAAGATGCCTCGTGTGTTTGCGTATTCAACCCTAGCTGCTTTTTAAAACTTAAAAACCAACCATCCTGTAATAATATTCTGTCACTATCAAACGATTTTAGCTGGCTAACCTGAAAATAAACTAAGCCTGATATAACGAATCCTAACCAGGCTAGTATTATAAACTTTAAAAAATGTGGGCTACTTAAATTTAGCAATTGATTGCTCAAGTACGTCAATACTCACGTCGATTAACTGAACTTTGTCGGTGAGTTGCTTAACAATATTGGAATCCTCGTACTGATTTTGGCGCATTTGGTCTGTGCTGTTAGCAATTTGTTCTGTATTACCAGCCTGTTCTGAAACAACTTGTGCAACCGAGCTAGTACTACTCGACACCGCTTTTATCTGTTCACTCATTGCTGAAATATTTTCTTTCATTGCAGTGCTTATTTCAGTTAAATCAACAACAAAGCTTACGCACTGAGTCATTGATTGGGTAGATGTTTTACTATTTGTAACAAGGTCTTTAAGAGTCAGGCCTATTTTGTCAGTAGTTGCTTTACTATGGTTTGCCAATGATCGTACTTCATCCGCTACAACTGCAAAGCCCCTTCCGTGCTCGCCAGCCCTGGCAGCTTCAATGGCTGCATTGAGCGCAAGTAAATTTGTTTGCTCAGCAATCCCAGATATTTCGTTTAATAAGCTTGAAATGACATCGCCGGCAGCAACGAGTTGATTAATTTGCTCTTCTGTATGATTTAACAAATTCAGTAGCTCTCTACTTTTACTGTCGGTCTGTAATACGTCGTCTAAAGCCCCTTTAGCAGATTGTGTGATGCTATCTACTTGTGTTTTCAACACTTCGCTTTCTTGCTCTACTAATTTGAAACCATGCGCAACTTGAGCACCCGAATTAGCTATATCATCTGTTTGCTGAGTTCGCTGCTGTGCACCATTCGCTAGTTGATCATGAACTTGAATTAATTCACCGGAATTGGTTTTAAGAGAATACGACTGAGTTTTGACTTGTTTAATAACGTCCGACAAGTAATCGAGTAAGGTGTTAAAACCAACAACAGCTTCACTTTGCGTGTAATCGGCTCTAAGAGATAATTTAATGTGCTCAGAGTTTTCCATAATTTGCTCAGTTGCTGAGCTAAGTGATGTTCCAGCCCGGCGCTCTCTCTCTAATGTAATTGCTATGTAACCTACAACAAGCACTTCAACTATTGCATAAGCTGCATGAATAATCACAGTACTAAAAGAAAGTCTATCAGGGTCGAATACATAAAAGCCCGTATTTTGGGTTTGTAAGTAGTAGAAAGAAAGGTGATGGACGGCAACAAATACAATGGCTGTTATGAAAACGCGCCATTGAACAAAAATAATTAAAATAGGCATTAATATAAAAATTTCAAAATGCACTTCAATTAAGCCAAAAGCTTGCTGTATATGCAAAAAAGAAAACATCATAATTGCAGCAGCGACTATGTGGGGTGTAATAGGGTTATTTTCTTGAGTTTTAAGTAGCCATATTGGTAATAAACACAACGGCAAACCGACTATAAATGCTTGAGTTAACGTACCAAATAAAGGCCTAATCCTATAGATTCGACGAATAAGATGACAAAAATAATTGTTAATAAACGACTAACACTAGACATAAAGACCCTAACTTTTAATTTTACTAATACATTTAGCTTAGTGCAAATGCAGCCAAATAGTACCAATATTATCAATGAATAATTTGAAATTTAATATTAATAAACATTTAATTTACACTATATACAACTAACCTATTTAATTATAGGTAATATTTTCTTAAACGTAGGCGTAGCTGCAGTTTTTGTCCATTGAAATATAATAATTTCTGCACATGAAATTACCGCTCCGCCATGCTTTAGCTGTTCTATTGCGATACTTTTATGCTCAGCATTACGAGAGCCTATTGCATCTATTACTAAAACCACTTCAAATCCATTTTTTAATAAATCAATACACGTTTGTAAAACACACACGTGCGCCTCAGTGCCCACTACAACAATCGTTTTTTTGTTAAAACTAATTAACTTATCTAAGAAGCCAGCTTCTTCACAAGCACTAAAATACACCTTACTGAAATACGTAGCACGCGGTAAAACAGATTTAATTTTGTTGTCGGTTTCTCCTAATCCTTTTACATACTGCTCTGAGATAAGTGTTGGTATGTCGTGCACACAAGATGCCTGCGCTAATTTTAGTGTGTTTTTTAAAAGACTTTGAAAATCACTAATCATGGGGGAAAGTCGCTCTTGAATATCTATGATCAGTAAAAGACTATCTTTGGCTTGTATGTTTGTTAAAGCCATTTTAAGACCTCCCTAAAACCCTTAAATAATGTTAAATATTAGTTCATTGCATTAAATTTACATTGTTTTACCCAGTATTTTATTTGTAAAAAAAAATAAAAGTTGTGCTATATTTAACACTTAGCTTTACAAAGCAATACATGTTTGGAGATCGGTCATCAGTGCCAATAAGTAAATTATCCCTTTTTGTTTTATTTATAATGTTGTGTATGACCAATGCATTTGCATCGCAAAATTATGCCCAACAGTTACAACGCCTTTCTACCGATGAAGGCCTCTCACAAAATTACGTTGTAAAAATACAAGAAGATGAGATTGGCTACATTTGGATTGCTACGCAACAAGGACTAAATAGGTTTGATGGCTATAATGTTGAAACATTCGACGGTGGTTTTGACCTAGACAAACATTACATTTTTACAGTACTAAAAACACAAGACGGTAAGTTACTTGTTTCTACTGATATAGCTGGTGCATACCTAATAGACCCGCAAACTTTAAAAACAGAAAAAATCTACTCAGGACAGCTCGATAAAGAAAAACAAATTTATTCACCTGTTTCAGCAATGGCCGAAAAAAACGAACTTTATTACTTAGCAATTGATAACCAAATACTCACTTACAATAAAATCACTGGAGCTTTTACACAAACAGCCGCTTTAGCTGAAAAAACGTCGTATATACGTGCTCTAACACTACACAATAATACACTTTTCATTGGAGCCAATAATGGGCTATTCACGTTCAACCTTGTTAGTAATCAGCTTACAGAAATACCGCTTCACCCTGTCGAAAAAACAACAATAGACAACATCAATGTAAAGTTTTTACAGGTAGATAAAGAGCTTGGCCTTCTAGTTGGCACGGTAGAAGGGCTGTATAAATTCGCATTTTCAGAAGATAACCTTGTACTCAGCTCTAAAATAACGACGCTTATTCCCGATCTTAATATCTGGGATTACATTAATTCTGAGCAGGGTGAGTTTGTAGCAACAGAAAAAGGATTATTTAGTTTTAGCCGAATAAACGGCGAAATAGAGTTCATATTAAATTATGAAAAAAGTAAATTTAATATCAACGATAACTCAATTGACGATTTAACAATAAGCCAAACAGGAGTACTTTGGTTATCATCAAGAAGCCAAGGGGTATTCACGTGGCCCATTAATACAAGACGATTTAAAAATATTAAGTTGCCCGTCAATAATACGATAAACAAAATTCACGAAGACGAAGATAATACTATATGGTTTGGTACAAACGATGGCCTAGCTCAATACAACCCTAAAACAAAAACTACACGTACTTTTTTAAACTCAACCGACGCTAAAGCAGTGTTTGGTTCGTCAGCAGTTTATGATATTTTTGCTTCCTCTCTTGGAAACAACCAATATTTATGGCTATATTCTTACAGTGGGTTTGAATTGTTTGATAAAAATAGTAAGCAATTAGTATCAAATTTAAGTACTAATAACGATTTACTTACTCAACCTACTGTTTTCGGTTTTGCCAAAATTGGCTCTCATCAATATGCATTTGCAAACGACAAAAACTTTTACCTATTTAACGAAAAAACAGGTGATATAAGGGTTATTGAAGGACTTAAAAACTTTCTAGACCCTATATATGCCTATGTGTTCCTTCCGCCAATAGAAACACACCCAAATGAACTTTTAATTAGTATGACCAACAGCCTATATAGGTATAACGAGTCAACACAAAGCTTAAACCAAATATTTCAGTCATCAAACAATAGAGACGACATCTATTACACTGTAGATAATTATTACCTTGACTTAAAAAGAAATGTTTTATGGCTTGCAACTACTCATGAAGGCTTGATTGGCATAGACCCACAAACCTATGAACGTAAACATTCTCTGGGGCTCAAAAGCTCTTTAAATTCTAATTCAATTTTGTCTTTAGTGCCTGATGAAAAAAATTATTTGTGGGCAAGCTCTGAGAATGGACTCTACAAGATAAACCTCAACACACTTAATGTTACAAGTTTTTCTGTTAAAGATGGTTTAAGCACCAATAAATTTACAGACTACACGCAAAGAAAATTGAATAATGGGCAAATAATATTAGGTAGTAATGCTGGCGCCCTTCTTTTTAATCCTGCTGATTTCAATGAAAATAAAACAACTGAAAAACATAGATTAGCAATTACAGATGTCAGCTTATTGACGAGAGAATTACCTTTTTCGCCTCTTAAATACAGTAATCAACCCCTCAAATTGAGCCATGATGATATGGGGTTAACGGTAAACTTTTCTGACTTTTCTTATCCAGATACAAATAAAACGCTATATGATGTGGTTCTTGATGGCCCAACATCACTTACCTATAACAACTTAAAATCAAATCAGGTGTTTTTTACTAAACTTCAACCGGGAAGCTACTCTCTCACCATAAACGCACATTTTAAAGATGGTGTAATTAAAGCCCCACCAGTTAAGCTGAGCATGAATGTAGCCTATGCTCCTTGGAAGTCTCCCTTTGCGATATTCACCTATATTATAGTTATGTTAAGTCTCTTCGCTTTATTTTTCTGGCAATACCGTAGCCGCCAAAATGTTATTCAACAAGCGCATACAGACACTATAAATTCGAAAAAACAAACAGAGCTCGCTCTTAAAAATAATAAAAGTGGAATATGGGATTTTCGATTTAAAGATGGTTCTGTAAATACCTTACGCGGCATAGAACTGGGTTATGAGAACCTTGAAGAACGAGTATCGATAGAGCTGTTTTTTTCTATTATACACCCTGACGATAAGCGTCGATTTGAAACCAAATGGCAAAGCTTTATAAGCAAAAAAAGTAAAAATAAAAATTGGCAATCAACATATCGTCTCCGCCATAAAAATGGGCAGTGGTTGTGGTATCAAGACACTGGCCAAATAATTTTTGACACTCAAACAGGTAAACCTTTGTATGTATCTGGTATTTATACCAATATTACAGAGCAGCGTGCCAATGAAGAACAAGCCAAAATACTAGGTGAAGCATTTAGCCAAATAAACGATTGGTTACTGATTTTAGACGATCATTTAATGCCATTTTCAGCAAATAATAGTTTTATAAGAACGTTCTCTGATTCAGAGGAATTTACAAATATTAGCCCGAAACTATTTATAAAGTCTATTGGTAAAGAAAACTGTAAAAAGTTTGCAAAAATACTTAAAAAATTGCAACCAACTGAAAACTGGCATATTGATATGTTAATAAAAACAGCTAAAAGCAGTAAGCACCCAGTGCATATTAATGTGACTGCTGTAGCAAAAAGTACAACAGAAGTAAGCTACTATGTAATTGTTATTTCTGACCTAACAGAGCAAAAAAGAGCTGAAAATGAGCTGCGTTATTTAGCCAATTACGACGCACTAACAAAACTACCAAATCGTAGTTTAATGTATCAAGAAATTGAGGAAGCCATCAAACAAGCCGAAAGTTCAAATACACATTGCGCACTCTTATTTATAGATTTAGATAAGTTTAAGCCAGTAAATGACTCTTTTGGTCATGCTGTAGGTGACAAGCTTCTTTGTAATATTACTGAACGGTTGGGTAATATCCTTAACGAAAATGCACAGCTTGGCCGTCAAAGTGGAGATGAGTTTTTAGTTCTGATTAAAAATGTAGAATCTCAGGACTCATTAAAAGAAACAGTTATGCTAATTAGTAAAGAATTAGCAAATAAAGTGATGATTGAAGACTTTGCGATTAATATTTCTGCCAGTATAGGCGTTGCTTTGTACCCATTTGATGCAATAACAACCGACATTTTAATTCGTAACGCAGACGTCGCTATGATGCAAGCAAAGCAAAATGGCAGGAATGGTTTTAGCTTCTTTAGCGATGAAATGAACGAACAAATAAAACAAAAGCTAATGCTCGAAAATGATTTAAAAGATGCAGTAAAAGCCGACTTATTTTTTAATCATTATCAGCCAATTGTTGATATTGAAGCAAGAACAATAAATGGTGTAGAGCTACTAATGCGCTGGAAAAACAAAGAGCAATTTGTTTCACCCGCAGTGTTTATTCCAATTTCAGAAGAAACCGGTTTAATCGAGCGCTTAACTGAGTTAGCCCTTAAACGTGCACTTATTGAATTAGCGCCACTACTGAATGACAATCCATTATTTTATATTTCCTTAAACCTATCACCAAAACATATTTTAAAGGAGAA
>NZ_NTLW01000239.1:0-4980 GCF_002632075.1 Pseudoalteromonas sp. ESRF-bin5
AATATCCACTAAAACAGTGTCTTTAATATGGCGTTTACTTATGGGTTTGTCTGCAACAAAAATCGCAGCCTCAATGATTTCAACCAACTGCTCATCACTAATTCGCCGCCCAGCCATATACACTCTTAATAAATAAAAATACACAGCCATCTATTATGACAGAACAACCACTAACTAGGAAAATATATCTGGCAATTATCTAAAATTAGCCATAAAAAAAGCCAGTTAAAATAACTGGCTTTGATTTTTATGTTCTGAATTTTAATTAGCTGTGTTTAATTGACTCTAACGCTTCGTCTTCAGCTACAGATTTACCATATTTATTTATGTAGCCCATAAACTCATTTTTACTAATTCGCTTGTCTTCGTTTTTGTCCATATAACCAAAGTGATTTGAAATATCGTCGTCATTGCCTTCAACAACTGATATGTAACCATTACTATCGTTATCTAAACTGGCAAAACTACTTTCAATTTTGTCAAATTTTGCAATTTCAGCTTTAAAGGCTGATTCACTTACATCACTATCGGTTGCAACCTTGCCAGTGTTTAACTGCATGTAAGCATTAAATTCTTTACGACTAATTTCTTCATCCATATTGGTGTCGATATTTGAAAAGTGACCCCAAATATTATCGTCGTCAGCTTCAACTTTTGAAATAAAACCATCACTGTCGTTGTCTAGGCTTGCAAAGTCGCTGTCTATTTTATCAAGACCTTGATTAGATGCGCAGGCTGCTAAACTTAATGTTGCTAGAATAGTTGTTGCTAATGTTAACTTTTTCATAAGACGTGTCCTTCGTTGTTAATAAATGTCACAACAACTAATACAAGTCTGGTGCCAAAATAAAATAAATATAAATTTCAACACCTTATAATGCACCCGTATATTTTTCACTCTATTTTCAATACATTAGCCTTGAAACCTTTTCAACCAACCTTGTAAATTTTGCAAAAAAAGCCCAGCTGTAAAAGCTGGGCTCTCATTAATTTTGTCGTGCTAATTAAATTGCAGCGTTTTGATAACGCTTAACAAAGTCAGTAACTTTCTGACCGTTACATTTAAGCGAGTTTAAGTTACCTATTTTTTGGCGCACTGGCGCTAAACCTTGCTTTAATGCAGTCATACATAATTGAGTTTCTTGTTGAGCATCTTTAGCAAACACTTCTACTTTGTTTTCAGTTATGTTGTTTGTTGAATCTTTCTTTGCAATATCACGAATATCTTGGCCGTTACACATGATGCTTTGTGAGAAGCGTGATAAGTATACATTGTGCTTAGCTGCTAATTTACGTGCTGCAGAAAAACCTTCGTTTGCGCTTAATACACACAGCTTAGACTCAATAGAGCTGTCTTGGCTAAAGTAAGTGTTACTTTGAGCTGAAACAGAAGAAGATGCTAATAATGTTGCCGCTAAAAATAATTGTGCTTTCATGAGAGATCCTATGTGAACGAGTTTGCCAATGAATTTGCGCGCATTATATAGCCAATTTTAAGCAGATCAATTGAATTATTTATTTATTTTATAAATTAATACAACATTAACAATGTTTAAACTTTCACCACCATTTGATCAACATTTGCGCAGCTATTTTGTCATTTCAGACATGTTATGTAAGCTAAATTACTGATACAATTTGCTATCAAAATGAGAACAAATTTAAAGGTAAATCGAATGAAAGTGATTTCTTTCAATATCAATGGTCTGCGTGCTCGTCTTCACCAATTACAAGCTGTTATTGATAAACATCAACCAGACGTAATTGGCTTGCAAGAGATTAAAGTTCATGATGAAGCGTTTCCATTAGACGATGTTCAAAAAATGGGGTACCACGTCTACTTTCACGGTCAAAAAGCACATTACGGCGTAGCTATGTTATGCAAAAAAGAGCCAAAATCGGTCTTAAAAGGGTTTGCTACCGACACAGAAGAGTCGCAAAAGCGCATGATCAGTGTCACTATTGAACAAGATAACGGTCGCGACATTACCGTTATGAATGGTTATTTCCCGCAAGGCGATAACATCAATCACGAAACTAAATTCCCCTATAAACGTCAATTTTATAAAGATTTGATGACACATCTAGATACAAACCTCACTCCCGATCAGGATGTAGTTGTTATGGGCGACATAAATATATCACCTACAGATTTAGACATAGGTATTGGTGAGGTCAACGCTAAACGCTGGCTAAAAACAGGTAAGTGCTCTTTCCAACCAGAGGAACGTCAATGGCTATCAACACTTTTAGATTGGGGATTTAAAGATACCTTCAGAGAACTCTATCCTGATGTTAACGATCAATACTCATGGTTTGATTACCGCTCTAAAGGCTTTTTAGATAATCGCGGTCTGCGAATTGATGTTGTACTTGCAACTCAATCACTTGCTGAGCGTTGTATTGACTCAGGAATTGACTATGAGCTGCGTGCAATTGATAAACCATCAGATCATGCGCCAATTTGGTCAACGTTCAAGTAGCTATAATGTTAAACACTGAAATACAAGGGCTGATGTGGGTCCTTGTACTTGCTATTGCGATTTTTAGTTTCGACAAAAACACCTATAAATCGCTTTATAAAACGTCTGCTAGGCAAACAGGTGTATTAGCCTGTGCGCTTGTATTTGCACTACTGTGGCGTATTAAAGCCGGTATTTTAACTGGCCTTGACCTGCACATACTTGGTATTACTGCAGCCACCTTAATATTGGGCTGGCGGCTAGCCATTTTGAGTAGCCTACTGGCAAGTGCCTTGTTGTTTTCATTTGGGCAGGTTAGTTTTAACCTTTTACCTGTACAAATACTTATTGGCGCTTTTATTCCCATATTATTGAGTTATTTAAGTTTTGTTGTGTGCTATCACTATTTACCAAAACATTTTTTTGTTTATATATTTGTTTGTGCCTTCATAACAGCTGGGTTTATAGCGTGCATAAAGATATCTTTAGGTGCCCTCTTTTATTTCTCTTTAGGTCAGTATAATTGGCAAGAACTTGCCGATAATTACGTTTATTTAAGTGCTATAATTTGGTTTCCAGAAGCCATGTTGAACGGAATGGCCATCACCATTTTAATTACATACCGTCCCCACTGGGTTAAAACTTTTTACGACAAGGATTACCTAGACTCATGAGTCTTGAATATCAATGCCCTTTATGTAGCAAATCGCTAACAAAAACTCAAAATACACTGCGCTGTGAAAGCAACCACAGTTTTGATTTTGCCAAAGAAGGCTACGTTAACTTACTGCCTGTTCAAAACAAAAACTCTAAACAACCTGGTGACTCGCTTGAAATGGTGCAAGCAAGGCGCACATTTTTAGAGCAAGGTTTTTATGCATTCTTACAACAAGCACTTAGCGATATAACAAGTACTATAAAAGGTAATAATATTATTGATTTAGGGTGTGGCGAAGGGTTTTACACCCACGCTATTGCTAATAATACTCAAGCGCAAGTTTATGGTGTAGATATTTCAAAGTCAGCTATAAAATACGCAGCTAAACGTTACCCCAACTGCAGTTTTAGCGTTGCCTCAATCAGTCAAGCCCCTTTTAAAGAAGGGTTTGCTGATATTCTTATAAGTGTATTTGCACCTTTATTTACTAAAGAGCTAGAAAGACTCGCTAAACCTAATGCTACGCTTGTCGTGGCAAGCCCTGGGCCATGGCATTTAAAAGAGTTAAAAGCTTATATTTACCAATCAGTAAGCGAGCATACGAAAGTAGATGTGCCTGAAGGTTTTACAGAAACTCACCAAGATTTGATCACTCAACAGGTAACACTGAGTATTAACGATGTTAGAAACCTGATAATGATGACACCGTTTGCGTGGAAATTTAGACCTGAGCACTGGGAAACACTAGAAGAGAAAGGTGAACACCATGTCACCTTGTCGTTTTATATAACGCAATTTCAAAAAGCGTGATTAGTAGAAGCGTTTATTAAAACTGTTCTTTAGTGAACGCTTTATCCATTTTTTCAAACATATCTTTAAGTAAAGTTGCAAGCTCCAAATACCGGGGCTTTTTTTCACTTAACTTAGCTTGATAACCATTAGCAACCATTTTTGTATGAAGCTCTTTGTACCAACTTAGCATGGCTGGGTCTAATGGGGTTTGTGCTCGTTTACCCAACCACAATAAACCTTGTAGAGGTAAAGATAAGAAAAACAATGCACTGGCAATGGCTTGTGGTAAAAAATCAGGGCCAAGGTAGTTGAGTTGAAAAAATAATGTCAACATAGCAAGAATCGGCATAACAGTAATGGCAAGTTCTGTTGCTCTAATTACCCTAAACTCACTAAACAATGGAGCTAACTCTTTTCGCATTGGCCATTGTTTTGCGTACTGTCTACCAATTTGAACTTGTGACATCACACTTTTTTGCATCATGACTCCTCACAATTACTAAATTCAATATATAAATTAGCTCGTATTTTACAAAGTGTAACACAAATACGGCGGGTTTCACTTAATCAGTAAAAGTGCTTAATTATGCTGTTAAATTGTGCAAAATACTAAACTAAATACATCAAATAGTTTAAAATATAAAACTTATTCATGGGTCTAACGACCTTGTTTATAATATCTTTAGCCTTTTAATTAAGACCTGAGTGTAACAGTAAATAATTAATGTTCACTTACTAAACTTTATTTATGGAAATTATATCTATGCCAACACCCGCTCCTAAGTCACAACATGTTTTAGTATTAAACTGTGGTAGCTCAAGTTTAAAGTTTGCCATTATTGATGCAAACACCGGCCATGAAATTATATCGGGCTTAGCAGAGCGACTAGGTGCAGCAACTCCGTCGGTAAAGTATAAATACAAAGGTGATAAAACACTTATTGATTTAGCACCAGAGCAAGCTCACGCTGAGGCTATTAATACGCTAGTAACGTTAATAAAAGATCACAAACTAGATGAACAGCTAATTGCTGTTGGTCATCGTGTTGTTCACGGTGGCGAGCACTT
>NZ_NTLW01000003.1:0-1204 GCF_002632075.1 Pseudoalteromonas sp. ESRF-bin5
CAAGACCAAGCCACTTTAAAAGAGTTGTCTACAAATCTCTCTAAAGCGATACCAAATTTTGAGCGAGACGATATCCATATCGATATTCTTGAGCGTTTTACGCTTAAAGATGCGATAACAAGTGTTGAAGAAGATGGTGATATTCAGGCTGTTGTACTTAGTTGGGATTTACAAAACAAGGTTGGCGAGAGAACGTATAGCCGCTTTATTGAGCAGTTAAAAGCCATTCGATTAGAGCTTCCAGTTTATGTAATTGGCGATGATACTAAAGGACTGGAAATAGTCAACGAGTCAGAAGAAATTGAATCGTTTTTCTTTAAAGACGAGGTTATTTCTGACCCCGAAGCTATTTTAGGCTATATGATCAACGACTTTGACGACCGTTCAGAAACCCCGTTTTGGACTGCGTATCGCCGTTATGTTGGCGAGTCGAACGATTCATGGCACACACCGGGCCATAGTGGTGGCTCTAGCTTTAGAAACTCGCCTTATATTAAAGACTTCTATCAGTTTTATGGCCGCAATGTGTTTGTTGGCGATCTGTCGGTATCTGTCGATTCGTTAGGCTCTTTATCTGATAGCACCAATACCATTGGGCGTGCTCAAGAATCTGCAGCTGCAACGTTTGAGGTAAAGCATACCTACTTTGTTACTAACGGGTCTTCTACTTCAAATAAAATTATTTTACAAACCCTGTTACGTAAGGGGGATAAGGTCATTATTGACCGTAATTGTCATAAATCTGTTCATTATGGCATTTTGCAATCAGCCAGTTTACCCATTTATTTATCGAGTATATTAAACCCTAAATATGGTATTTTTGCGCCACCTTCGTTAGCCGATATAAAACAAACAATAGAGCAAAATACCGATGCAAAACTACTGGTGCTTACCGGTTGTACTTACGATGGTTTATTAAGCGATTTAAAACAAGTTGTGGATTTTGCCCATCAACACGGCATTGGTATGACTCCCATTGTCAAGTTAAACGCACTGATCCTTGCCTAACTTTTTAAGCCATAATTATTTTAGCTCGAATTAGAGCGAGTTAATACATAGGATGAAGCAAGTAATGTCGTCGGTTATCTTGCTGATATTCGTTGGTTATTACTATTTCTAGTAACAGAGCAGACCTTACTTATTTCGTCGTGGCACCTGTCTTCAGTCTATGTTCGTGGTTCAATGCAGCGTTAGCTGCATTGCC
>NZ_NTLW01000300.1:0-5230 GCF_002632075.1 Pseudoalteromonas sp. ESRF-bin5
CTTAGTGATGAAGAGCTTTTACCGGTTGCCCGTTCATTTAATCATTTTTTAAATTTAGCCAATGTGGCAGAGCAGTTTCATACTGTATCGCGTTTTAATGACGCTGGTCTTGGCCAGCAAAACCCTCTCACTCAAACATTAAAAACGTTAGCCGCTAAAGCACAAGAAGGTCAGTTAGACTCTAACCACCTTGCTGACACACTCTCAAAACTCCACATTAATTTAGTACTAACGGCCCACCCCACAGAGGTTACACGCCGTACCATTATTAACAAGCACGTTGAGTTGAGCGATTGTTTAGCATCGCTTGAGCGAAAAGATAACTTGGAGCATGAGCGCGAAGCTATTTTAAATAGAATTGCTCAGTTAATAAGCCAAGCGTGGCATACAGACGACATTCGTCGTTCGCGCCCAACGCCTGTTGATGAGGCTAAATGGGGGTATGCAGTTATTGAAAATAGCCTTTGGCATGCTGTACCGCGTTTTTTACGTGAGTTTTCGGAGCATGCTAAAGAGCAATTAAGTCTAGAGTTGCCCATTGACTACAGCCCAATTGAATTCACTTCTTGGATGGGTGGAGACCGAGACGGTAACCCATTTGTTACTGCACAGGTTACTTCACAAGTTCTTGACCACGGTCGCTGGATGGCGCTTGATTTATATAGCCGAGATATTGATACGTTATGCGCTGAGCTATCTATGTCTGACGCTAGCGACGAACTCATTGAGTTGGCAGGCCAAGACTTTGAACCCTATCGAACTGTGCTTAAAAAGCTTAAAGGCGAAGTGTCTGAAACAGTGGCACATTTAGGTGCAAAAATTAAACACAAACGCACTGATGCACAAGATCTTGTTACTGATATTAACCAGCTCAAGCACCCAATTGAGGTATGTTATCGTTCATTATTAAAATGCAACATGAAAGTCGTTGCCGATGGCTTACTGCTTGATTTAATGCATCGTTTAAACAGTTTTGGCCTTCGCTTGGCAAAACTGGATGTACGTCAAGATTCATCACGCCACAGCGACGTTTTTTCTGAACTTACGCGTTATTTAGGGTTAGGGGACTACAACCAGTGGCAAGAGCAAGACAAGCAAGCATTTTTACTAGCGGAGCTTAATTCGCGTCGTCCGCTTATCCCTAAGCATTGGCAACCAAGCCCTGATGTACAAGAAGTGCTCGACACCTTCGATGTAATTGCAAAGCAAGATGAAAAAACATTTGGTTTGTACATTATTTCAATGGCACGCACTGCATCCGATATTTTAGCTGTACAGTTACTTCTTAAAGAAAGCGGCTGTAGTTTTGAATTGCCAGTTGCCCCATTATTTGAAACATTAGACGATTTGAATAATGGTAGCGACGTGATCACGACGCTACTCGATAATGTGTGGTACCGCGGCCATATTCAAAATACGCAAAATGTAATGATTGGTTATTCAGACTCGGCTAAAGATGCCGGTATGATGGCAGCAGGTTGGGCCCAATATGAAGCAATGGATAAACTCGTGCAGCTTGCAGACGAGCGCGGCATTGAACTTGTGTTATTCCACGGCCGAGGAGGGACTGTTGGTCGAGGTGGTGCACCGGCTGCACAAGCACTGCACTCGCAACCGCCAGGCTCACTTAAAGGTGGTTTACGGGTAACAGAGCAAGGCGAAATGATACGCTTTAAATTTGGTTTGCCAGATGTAGCACTACAAAGCTTAAATATATATGCAGGGGCAGTACTGCAGAGTAACTTATTACCACCGCCAGAGCCTAAGCCACAATGGCGCGAAGTTATGAAGCTTATTAGTGAGCAGTCGTGTGAGCATTACCGCAATGTTGTTCGCCACGACGAAAACTTTGTTCCTTACTTTAGAATGGCAACGCCAGAATTAGAGCTTTCTAAACTTCCGCTTGGCTCTCGCCCTGCAAAACGCAACCCTAATGGGGGCGTTGAAAGTTTACGTGCTATTCCATGGATTTTTGCATGGAGTCAAAACAGGTTAATGTTGCCTGCTTGGTTAGGTGCGTTAACAGGCTTAAAAAAGGCACTAGACCAATATGGCTTAGAAACACTAAACGAAATGAGCCTCAATTGGCCATTTTTTAGAGCTCGTTTAGAAATGCTTGAAATGGTATTTAGTAAAGCCGATAGCTGGTTAAGTGAGCACTATGATAATGCGCTGGTGGAAGATATGTACAAGCCGTTAGGTGTAACGTTGCGAAAAGAGCTTGAAGAAGCCATTGAGCTTGTGCAGTCGTTAAGCCCGCAAAAAAGCTTACTTGCAGCTCAGCCTTGGATAAAAGAGTCGATTAGTTTACGAAACCCGTACACCGATCCGCTCAATGTATTGCAGGTTGAATTGCTTCGCCGTGCTCGCTCTAACGAGGAGCACAACGAAGGTGATATCGATAATGCATTAATGATCACTATGACAGGTATTGCTGCAGGTATGCGTAATACTGGTTAATCGTTAACGTTTGTTATTTAGAAAGGGAACACGGCGTGTTCCCTTTTTTTGTGTTTAATAACCTAAGGTCTATTTACCTTTCTCGGTTAAATTTTCAGCAGTGTATTTGGTACTTAGGTAAGGCAGCGCCTATGTAGTGTGTTTATTTCCGATAAATAGGCGATAACGCAATATGAATACCAACACGCGCTGCCCGAAGGTTCGCCCTAGGTGCGATTAACTTTTTGTTGCCTACATGGATGTAGGTAAGGGGCATGAGCAGGATGAGGAAGTTTTGCTCGGTTTTACTGAGCCCACTAGGTTACAAACCTCGCGCCACGATTAAATTGTCTCTAGTTTGAACAAGTTTTAAGCCTGAAAGGTCAACAGGCCCTAGCAATTTGGGTCTTAAACTTTTAAACTACTTAGCCATTGAATAATTAAAATACATTATGGCTTCAGCAACTTTTACTGTACAAGAAGATACAGCCCTTACAAATTCTCATATCACGTTAAACGTAGCGCAAACCGCGTCCTTACGTAGCCAATTAAAGTCGCAACGCGGCATATTAAACACCAACAACATTGAACAGCTTTGCAAAGAGTTTAATGTTTCTGTCGATTCACTGTTACAAGGTTTAGTACCCTTAGCGTCTGAGTTTTCAGTGGCTCCAGTGTCACATTTTCATGTTGGTGCAATTGTAAAAGCTATAGATGAGCAGCAACAAGTTAATTTTTATTTTGGCGCTAATGTAGAGTTTGATCATCAAGCACTGAGTCTCGTTGTTCATGCAGAACAGTCTGCCATTAATAATGCTTGGTTAAATGGTGCTAAAAAAATTCTTAAAATTGCTATAAGCGACGCTCCGTGTGGCTACTGTCGCCAATTTATGAATGAATTAGCCGATGCGAAAGAATTTGATATTTTACTTCCAAGTCAACATTTTAAATTGGCAGAGCTATTACCTCACTCGTTTGGACCAACCGATTTGGGTAACGAATTTAGCTTGTTTAACCCAAAGCCTCAGCTTGCGGTTTTTGATGACGAACAGATCGAAGAGACTTTTGCGGGCTTTGCGTTAAATGCGTATGTACCGTACAGCCAAAATTTTAGTGCAGTCAAGGTAAGTACATTTGATAATGGGGATTTTTACGGCAGTTATGCAGAAAACGCAGCCTATAGCCCAAGTTTATCGCCTCTGCAAAGCGCGTTGAGTCAGTTCTTTTTAGCTGGCCTTAGTTTTGATAAAAAGACGGTGAAAGGCATCACACTTTTAGAAACTAAAGGGCACGAAAATCAAGCGGGTGTTTCGAAGGCGGTACTATCGGGATTTACTGATTTGCCAGAGCTAAAAATAATTAGCGCTGCGCTTAAATAGTGTCAAAAAAGCACAGCTAATAAGCTGTGCTTTTACATATCAATTTTACTTATTAAGTAAAGTTAACCTAGTAACACTTTAGCGGCTTCTAATACAACAGCCACTGATTTTCTTTCTATTTCACCGTGGTCAACGTTAGGAATTTCTTGACGAGTACGGTTAACTAATACACCGGCAACACAGGCAGCTTGCAAGCCAAGAGCTGCACACATAGTGAATAATGTGGCCGACTCCATTTCGTAGTTCATTACGCCCAGCTTTTGCCATTCTTCACAACTACCTTGAAATGCTTTTGGCACATAACCAGAATGAGTATCGTAGCGCTCTTGGCCTGGGTAAAATGTATCGCTAGATGCAGTAATACCAATATGAAAGTCAATGTTTAAATTTTTACAAGCTTCAACCATGGCTTGTGTTGCATAAAAATCAGACACAGCAGGGTAGCTTAGTGGTGCAAAGTGTTGGCTTGCACCGTCTAAACGTACAGACGCTTGGCTAATTAAAATTTCACCTTCATTAATGTGCGGCTGAATAGCACCCGTAGTACCAATACGTAAAAATTGACGCACGCCCAATTGAGCAAGTTCCTCTACTGCAATAGATGTAGATGGACCGCCAATACCGGTTGAGCATATAACAACAGAGTGGCCATTAAGTTGACCTAGATAAACATGAAACTCACGTGTTTGAGCAAGGCAGGTTGGGTTGTCTAGGAATTGAGAAATACGTGCAGCGCGATCTGGGTCACCGGGCACAATCGCAAGTTTTGCACCTTGTAGATCGTCAATACATAGTCCTAAGTGAAATACCTTTTCCATATCTAAGCCTTTTTAAAATAATTTTTATCAATCTAGCATAATTGCTAGAAACCTTTCTTAAGTACAGGACGTATGTCCGTATTAATATAATTGAGTGCTTGTTTAAGCCAGTAAAATAGGGCTTTAGCGTATTTTATTCATCAACTATGAATATTCAAGCACACCCATGGATTGCTGGTTTACTTGTGCGGTTGACTTGTGTGCGCAAGCATTATAAGTATCACTCAACTAAGTGGTTAGTCATAAATGATAATTGCCTGCATTAATTAAAAGTTTTTAAATATCAGTTGCTTATATTTTTATTTTAAGTTGGTTTTGAAAGGGTTTTTAATGATACAGACAAAGAAAATTTTTAATTTTTTAATTATTTAAAGTTTAGGCCTGTTTAATCGTTTTGCATAAATAATCACTAAAATACGCACTGAACAATTCATAAGGATTTATTATGAGTCAAGAAATTCAAGCATTTAATAGTAAAGTAGAGCACTGCTTATGTGCTCCTGGCGACGGTGTTTTTACCGTTAATACTGCAAAAGAGCGAAAAGCGGCACTTCGAAATAAACTGTATGGTCAAACCGAAAATGTAGATACGCT
>NZ_NTLW01000026.1:0-13683 GCF_002632075.1 Pseudoalteromonas sp. ESRF-bin5
ATCAAACCAGATACTGTTGCTGATGATACTTCAGGCTCACTCATGATATGAATTCCAGTAATTTCATATCCACCGTCTTCGGTTTTGCTCACTTCAAAGTGCAAAGATTGACCTGACTTTAATGAGTCAATATCGACTTTTTCAGCCACAGTAAAATCCATAACCATTTCAGGCCAATCCCAAGCTTCAGCAGGGCCATGTGAAATATTAACCATGCGGTGCCCTGCCATAACACTATTAACATCCCCTTGCATCCAAACAGAGTTAGGCACTTCATCATGAGTCATTCGTTTAAAGTCAGAGCTTTTACTTGATTCAGAATCAATCAAGAATTGGGCAGATGTCACCACAACGTCATCTTCATTTAAGCCGTCTAATATTTCGATGCTGTCGATATCAACCCGGCCAATAGTCACTTCAATAGATTTAAATTGCCCATCACCTAACGCAAGTACTACTCTGTCCTGTTTACCTGTTCTAATAACGGCTTCTTTAGGCACGAGGATGGTGCTATCAGCTTGATTAGCGTGAATAGAGACTTGTGCAAACATATTTGGTTTTAATTGATAGTCTGTGTTATCAAATTTCAATCTCACTCGGAGTGTGCGTGTTTTACTGTTCAATGTTGGATAAACATAATCAACGACACCAGCCCAGTCCTCACCGGGTAAATAATCCAGTGTCATTGATACAGGAAGTCCTTTTTTAATTAAGGCTGCGTCACGTTCAAACACTTCTGCTTCAACCCAAACTTGATCTAGCTGGCCAATGCTTAATAAGGTGTTTCCCGGCTTTACATAAAAACCTTCTCTAACCTTCAAACCATCGACAACACCTGCTTGTGGTGAATAAAAGGTAATTGTTTGCTGAACCTTTCGTGTCTTTTCTAGCTTTTGAACAAAGTCTGCTGAAAGCTGTAACGCTTTTAGGCGATCTTTGGCTGCTGAAATTAAAGAACTATTGTTGCGCTTTAACGCTATTAACAGCTCTTCCTGAGCATTAACTAACTGAGGAGAATATAGTGTATAAAGAGGCTGCCCTTTCTCTACAGGGTTACCTGCTGCTTTGATGTAAAGTTTATCAATCCAGCCATCAACCCGTGGGTGGATATGAATTAGCTTATCTTCATCATATTGAACATAACCTACCGTTGAGATTTCAGTATGCATATTTTTCAGTTCAACAGGTGCAGTGCGAACCCCAAGGTTATTCACTACATGAGGCGCAATTTTTACTGCTCCGGGGCCAAAGTCATCACCAGATGATCCTTCCTCATACACTGGAATTAGATCCATCCCCATAGGCGACTTACCGGGCTTGTCCCGGCGGTAATTAGAATCCATCGGTGCAACCCAATACAGAGGCTTTTTTTCTCCTGATGTTGCTTCATTACTATTACTGTTTGAGCCAGTACCTTGATATAAACTCAATGCTCCAGCACCAAGTGCTGCCCCAATGATGATGGCAATAATTGTTTTTGTATTCGTTGACATTATTTTTCTCCAAATTGCTGACTGGATAAGTGCTGATTAGTTTTGTGTGAAGTTTGCATCGACTTATGTTCAGCATTTGAGTTAGATTGAGAATGCGCAAAGAAATAGTTGATACGAGCAACTGTTTTAAGTGCGTCAACATCAATTCTTAAAGCTGATATTCTGGTATTTAATTCGGCAATTCTTGCTCGAACAACTTCGGCAAAATCGCCATCATCATTTGTGTAGGCTGTCAATGACGCTTCTGCTTGGTCATGAGTTTGTTTAAGGAGTTGTTCTTGATAGATAGATTGTCTATCTGATAAGCGTTTAAGCTGTCTTAGTTCTTTTTCTAAAACACTGATCATTTGCTTTGTCAGTAATAGTTTCTCGGTTTTAATAGTCTCTGAATCTGCAATAGAAGCTGCAACTTGCTTATCTTGTCTGTTCTCGGTAAACAAGGGTAAATCAAACGTTACCCCAACAGAAAATAAATCAGCTCGGCTATCACCAGAGGGCATATTGTCGCGATAGGCATAACTAGCATTAACACCCCATTGCGGCTCATATTGCTGTTTGGCTAACTCAATTCCTTTTTCTGAAGCTTTGCGTTTTATATCAATCGCAAGTATGGCTGGGTGATTCGAAAGCTCCTGAGCCAATAGATTTCTTGAGTAATTAGATGCTTTTAGGACTGTTGGATTATTCAATTGAATCGAAGGCAATTCTTTTGAGACGCTAAACTCTAATGGTTGCGCGTCAAAGTTGAATGATTCATTCAAACGATCCGCATCGTAAATATGAAGCCACTCATTGAGACGAGCGATTGTCGTTTCTAGTTTCTGCTTTTGCGAAGTTAATCTGTCATCTAACTGCACGATTTCCAACTGAGCACGAATAACATCTTGCTGTCTAGTTTTACCAACAACGTTTGAATAGCTAGCTTTAGCCACTTCCGCCATCTGCTCAAAGAGAGACCAATCATCTTCAATCAATTTAATAGTTTGTTGGGCTAAGTAAGCATCTAACCAAAGTTGTGACACTTGGCTTTTCAACTTAGCTTTACGATCCTCTCGTAACAGTGGAAATTTCGTGGACTCAATTTGTAACTGGTCTTTCTTGATCTCTAGACTGTCGCCTCTCGGAAACATTTGAGAGACGCCAACCTTTAGCTGAGTCATTCCTTCCTGATCTAAATCCCAAGTATCTGTTGGTAAATTCATTATCCCTAGCGATACTTTCGGATCAGGCAAAGTACCTGAAGCAATACTTCTATTTTCAACTGCACTTTGTTTCAATCGGCTACCATGAAGCCAAGGATCATTTTGCTGAGCTAAGGTGATAGCTTGTTCAAGCGACACTACTTTCTCAGCTTGAGCTGAGAATACAGATAAGCCGAGTATTAATGCAGTTGAAAGTGAAGTAAGGTTTGAAGAGTTCAATTTCATTAGAATTGCTCCTCGTATGTCTTAACTTTTGCATAGACTTTGCTCGTTCCATCTTTAAATAGAATTAACACGTTGTATGGCATAAAGCGGTCATCGACTTCCATACCGGGAGAGCCAACTGGCATTGCTGGAACTGAAAGCCCAATCGCATTGGGATGTTCTTCTGATAAGAACTGCTGAATAAATTTAGCAGGTATATGACCTTCAAAGGCAAATCCATTTCTACTCACTGCCGTGTGGCATGAACGGTAATTAGGTTTGATACCATACTTAGTTTTGATGTTGCCGATGTTTCGGAAATCTTTGGAATGCGCAACGATCCCTTTGTCTTCAATATGAGTTATCCATTTTTTACAACACCCACAAGTAGGGGTTTTATAAACGATTAACTCCAAAGGTGTTACGTCGTTATTGTGTGCATGGTTATGTTCGTTGGCGTTTGCAAACGCAGGTGAAAGCAGCATTACTACTGCTATTTTTAAATACTTATTGATCATTTTTGCCCCCAGACATCGCTGGAAAATATCTATAGCGCTACGACGCTATATTGACTAACAGAAAAATTAATTACATGTGCGAGAAAATTGGACGCACTAATCCTGTATTAGGCAAAAATTGGTGGACGATAAAGGGAAGTGGAAATTGAATGAGGTTGTTTAGATTGCAGAGCAGCTACAGATTCACTGAATATTTGAATATCTGTCGAATCAATACTGGAATTTAGGACTGTCGTAGATGAGCAAGCATTTGCAGGACAAATACATTCAACGTCACAACAATCTTCTGATTGACCATTACTGCTTTTATTCATATCACCATGATCCATGTTCATGTTCATGTTCATGTGTGATTCGTGAGAACCTGATGACATTTCACAAGGCATAGCAGAATACGCAAATGCTTGCCCTACAAAGGCAACCAGCATAAGCGTCATTACTAAGACTTTTGAAAATGCTTTAGACATAAAATTCTCTTACAAATATACATCTCCAATACTAATGCAAATTTTTGACTAAGTCAATTGATGCTGTATAAACATTTATGAATATTTGCTGAGGGATCCCCTCGAATTTGACCATAGTATCAGCTCTTTTCCAGTTTGATGACACCCCAGTCAAACTCTGCGGCCCAGAGCGTGACTTGCCGTCTTGCCGCTTGTATCTCTTCTTCAGTTAAGCCCAGCTGGGCGGCCTTTGATAATCGCATTCCCAGGTAGTTAAATGAGAGTACTCGCCGATGTTTGATGCTGTTAGCCTGAAACTGCAAGTGCTTCCCGGCCAGCTCTGCCGCCAGCCCTATCATGTAATGCAACCAATTTGCCAGTGCCGCCAATAGCAACAGCACTTCCAATCGTTCGCGTTTATAAGTACGGTGGGCTTCGCTACCTAAGCCATAGGTCTGGCTTTTCTGGTCGCGGAAGCTCTCTTCTATTTGCATGCGTTTGCCGTAGCATTTGGCAATCTTCGTCGCGTAATCGAAGCAATTGGGCAAGGATGAGACCAACAACCACGGCTCTTTATATTGCTTGTGTTTGTCGGATTTTCGCAGCTTCCAACCGGTGCCCACCAGCACGGCTTGAGTGCGATATTGCTGGGCTTTGGTCAGCTTAACCTCACCCAAGACTTGGGGCGTAGGGCGTGCTTTTTTGTAGGCTTTGGCAACCGTGATATAGGCATCCTGGCCGGGTAGTTGCAGTGTCTGGTTGCCACGAACTCTGGCAATGTAATGCCAGCCGAGCTTACGTATTTGCTTAAACCACGGCACTTTAAAACCCGCATCGGTAATAATCACCGGCTTAAAGTCTGCCGGCAGTACCTGCTTTAACCGGTATAAAAACGCCCTGTGTACGTGTGGGCACGTATACTCGTCCATCGGCACAACAACTTGATGTAACGTCAGTGGGCGACCTTCCAGCGCCAGGCTGGCACGCAGGATAAAATGGCGCTTTTCGGTGTCGGCATTGCTCCAGTCCACTAAAATCAGCGGCTGTTTGCCCTGACGTAGCAAGCGGGTCATTTCGCCATAAATAAGCGGCGCCTCTGCTTGAAGCGCTTCATTTCTTAGCAAACGGTCAGCTCGTTTGATGCCGTGTTTTTATGACGTTTCACTGTCAAAATTACGGCCGATAGCCGTTACCGTGCATTGGCCATTCTGCATCAAGCTTTGTACTGCCGCCCCCACAGCTAAAAATCGGGCTTTGTGCATACATTTGGGGGTGACAAATGAGAGGAAATCGGCGAGCATTGTTTTTACATTCATGGCAGCATTCATGGTTAGGTGTTTTTGGCGAAAGATCAGATCGGGAACTGCCATGAATGTTCCCTTCGCCTCTAACTATTTGTTTTATCTACGCCATTCGTGGGGATTCGTCAGCTATATTGCTTTAATTAAACTTACAAATACTTTTAGGTACATCTGATATTTGTGCAAGCTATAAATTCGTTGCTCACCATTGACTAGAAGTGTCCGCTTTTGGCACTCTCCAGCCACTCGACAACATAATAATTGGTAAAGTATTTTACTGTGTCTGATGGCGCTTAGCTTATCCGACCTACTCTGGCACTAACTGAAAATACTTTTACTCTAAATTAAAATTGAAGCTCTAATCAAAAATATCAATTTTTGTGCCCTGTTTTACTTCAAATTGTAGTTATTCTCAAGCTGTGGCTCAAAATCATCTGAAATGATGGTACCCACAAGCCCACACTTGATATCTAATATTTCATAATTTATACGTTGATGTTTGTCGAATCAAAATATTTTAACTAGCTTAAAGGCAGACTGGTCAAAAACTTAAATACTTATAAAACTAAAAAAGCGCCTGATTAACTCGGAGCGCTTTGTGTTTAGGACAAATAAACAGGTTTTATACAAATTTAAATAACAAATATTTGAGCGCTATCTTCATACTACGCTTATTGCTTTGGCAATATTGCTCATAGTTAATTATGCCAATAGCCATTTTGCTACAGAATAAAGTGAGCGAAATAAACCACGCAAAATTTTGAGTTGATTGATATTGAAAAAATAGTATAGCTGAGCCAATGAATGCAATAGTCGAATAGACGACTTCTATTCGATATTGATTAATAGTTTTCAATATTTTGAGCATTAAAAACCGTCATCGAGCGGGTCAAAAGCATCAAAACAGTCATCATTGTTTGAATCGGCTATCGAATCTTCAATTTCATAAACGGTCATTACTCGATTAGATTGGCCCACCACATTGCCGCCAACATCAACAATATTACAACTCGCATTCGTAATAGGCAGACCGCTGGCTGGATTAATCGCGATATCAGTAACGTCATTATTTTTCATTTTTAAACCTTATTAGTCATTAATTTGCTTTCAAATTTAATGATTTCGTGATAAAAAACAATCCGTTTGACTGCGCAGCTCAGCAACAAACGGTTTGAATTAAGTAATTAGCCCTTCCCTTATTACACCTAATTTTATTAAGTAAAACCTTTTATTCTTTTTCTAAAAAAATTCATTAATAAGTTTATTTTGGAGGCGGCTTTTGTCTGCAAGACAGGTTTTTTTAAACGCATTTTTCGGCACGAAAAACTGCAAAATAGCGCCTCAGAATGAGGCCAACAAGCGCGTAATGTGGTGTAGGCGAAGCCGTAGACACATGGAGAAAGCGCGAATGTACAGCTGGTCTGTACTGACCGCGATAGTGTTTCGCATCAGCGAAATTCGATTAAAATTTGGCACAAATTGTATCGAACCACCTATTTTCGGAGAAAATAACAGCAGATGAAAAAGGCGAGTAGTGAGGAACTCACAGCCTTGTCAGGCGCGGCAGTATGGCGGTCAGTACAGAGCGTAGCTCGGTGCATTCGCGCTGGGTCTACAACGCTAGCGCGATAGCGCGTCGAGTCAGCTCGTTGCGGAGCAACACCAGAGCTGACGGGCGTTTTAGGCCCTATGGTTGAACAACGAAGTTGAGAAACCATCAGCTGAAAGCTGCTTTTGTTGCGATAATTATCGCGACAATGATTCCGTGCATGCTGTCAGAGCATCTCGGAATGAAAAACGGAAATACATTTATAAAATGATGATAATTTTTGTGTTGCGGTACTAGTTAATTTTACTAATTAACTCACTAAAAGGATTTTGTGAATTGACTCAGCAGCCATCAAAAAAATTAGAAATAAACAGCTCATTACTACTTAACTACCCTCGCTATTTTGATATAGATATGCGGTATTATCCAGGCGCAAATAACCATCAAAAAGGCGTTAACAGAACCAAGGTCTCGGTGCTTATTGCAATTCGGTTTTCTATTATTACCCCAGGCATTGTTCGTTGGTTATATGGCATCAATCATCGGTTGGCATTAGAGCATTTAAACCGGCTAGAAAAAGATGGGCTATTGCGTGTGGTAAAAACACACCGCAGTCCAGATGGTCGTGTCTACGTGCCTACCTATACTGCAGCCAAATTTGCAGAGGAGTTAATGGGCATCGATATACATTTTAGAGCGAATAGAAACCCTGCTCTGCAGTTCAATCAAAACAATGTAATGCATAACCTGATTAATGCATTTGTCATGCTGCGCGGTATACATAATTACCACAGTGATGAAACGTACGCACCAATGTGGACGGGGTTTATTACCGAGCCTGAATTTCAACGAATTAACAGCCTATCCGCAGCAAGAACTGTGGATGGCGCTGTGTTACTTCCTGATGGCTTAATAGCCGCTATTGAGGTGGAGCACTCTTTTAAAAACAAAACTGCACGACAGGCCATTTTGCTAAAATATTTGGCCTCGTTAAAAAATCGTGATTACAGTAAGATTTTTTTGTTCTCCCAATCAGTCAAAATTTTTGATGACATTAAGCGACTCCACGAACAGCTATTTGAGGAAATGCCGCAACGTTTTGACAAAAAAACACGAGCACCACTTCTCAGTGAAAGCGATGCAGAGCTGCTGCGTGCCTCAATAATATACCGAACTAAACTGTGCACTGAAATTGAGAAAATGTTTTACTCGTAATGCAGTAGTATAAACATTAAGTCGTTATGGTTTTTTTGTTCAATTGTTTAGAGTAAAAAATCTTAGTTTCATCGTCACCAAGGATTTTTGCATACGTTATACAGCGCCTAATATCGACTTTTGCCAACCTAAAAGTAGGGTTTTGATTCTGCTTTAACAACTCATAGGTTCGTAATAACGTGAGGTTTGCACGAGCCCAGACACCTTCTTTAGCTGACCCTTTTTTGACTTTAGGGCGGCGAAATAGATTCGGCCGTGCTATATGTTCACTTTTACTAGGGCACTGGGTGATGTACGCAAACTCAATCGCAGTAATACAATTGCCCATTTTTTTGGGCCTAAACGTTACGCATATATCTGTGTGGGCATTGATTTTTTCAATAGCCGGTAGCAATACGCGATTTTTAAAATCCCGCCATGCTCCGTATGATTCAGATAAAAATAATTTCTGTTTCATCTCTGGTAGTTGTAAATTCAGGACTACAGAGCCCCGTCGTTTGTAATTTTTATAATTTCGCACCTCGTTTAGGAGTGAATACAACCGAAATGATGCTAACGTGTTAAGTTTTACTGTGTTATGAAAGTATAATCTTGTGAAATCACCCTCAATATTAAAAATATAGGGCTCGATGTCTTTTGAGAACTCCAATGTGATAAACGAGCCCTGATTTTTCACCTTTTCATATCTAGCATTGCTCACCCAGGGGATTGAAAGCGACTGCCCGCTATCGTCTAAAATGCTTACAGATTTATCTCTTAGTGACTCTACAGCTGCGCTCAGCTGCTCATAAACGCTGTGCTTACTCAGACCGAAACACTTGGCATATTCCGTTGGATAAATCACAATTTTTCCTGGGTTAGACTTTTTGGAATTAATTTTAGACAACGCTAGATTTATTAATCGCTGCTCATTAACCTCTAGCGAATAACCCGCATGTAATAATTTATTAGCGAAAACAATTTTTGGAGAATTTTTACTGCTCATTTCTCTACCTCATTTCTGGTTGATGCTGTTATGCTAACCGCGGCCCAACCAATAAAAGAAATTTCGGTAAGTTTTTTGATAAATAAAATTTTTATTTATTCACAGCATACATGTCCCCCTAAACCGTATAAATTGCCTACTCATTTCGTATAAAGTGCCACAACAAACATATAAATTGCCCACCAAACACTTAAATATTTCATTTCATTACACAAGCTTATGACCCTCTAAAAGTATTAAAATAGAAAAAGATAAAATAAAGGCTCATTTGGCACTTTTATAGATTTATTAATTCATTTCTGGCGGTTAAAAAAATAAATTAATTATTTTTTATTTTTTACCTCGCCAATATGATTTGTAATGAGGCTACTGAGTGAACTAACTGAAATACGCAAAAGGGAGATAGATATAAATCTACCTCCCTTGTGCATTTGACCTCTAAGCCTTGCCAAACATGATTACAATGACTGCGCTTTTGAGCCACCGTAACGAACCCCTGTATTTGCGCAGGACTCCCTCCCAGGTTTGATACTCAGTAACTGAGTAAAATGCCCTATTAAACGCTATTGCAGTTAGGGCAGCGAATCAGCAAATAATGATTCACGGCATATTTGGGGAGACATGATTAGGCTGTTATTTTTGTTTTGAAAATAACTATTTTGGCCTCAGTTTCTGTAGCTAACTTTTTCCAATTTGACCCTAAGAAAAAACATCATCCTCGAAGTCACATGGCAGCTCCACCCGCTCTACTGGGTCGCTAATCAGGGCATGCATCAGCTCGTAGGTAAACTTTCGCATAGCATACTGATTTAGCTCTTTATTCGCTGTAATTTCAGGGCCAATTACCTCCCATAGCTCATCTAAATTCGCATTATCACTGCGTAATTCTAATAAGTTTATCTGATGGTCATTCGTGGTAATTACTCGGCAAAATGTTTGTAATAAATTTAAAAAATCCAATGTTGATACGTATGCATGTTTCATGTGTTCACTATCCTTGTGTGTTTTGTTATCAAAATCGATAACGTATTAGTAAATAAAATCAGACATGGGTATTTAAAACGGTTTACGAAAAAATTTTTAAAAAAGCGAACAAATGTTCGCTTAGGGGGTTATGCATTGTCGATAATATCGACCCAATCACTTTCTGCTGCTGCAAAAAATGTTGTTGGCGTTTGCATAAATATTTGCTGAAACTCCTCAGAGAACAGCTCACAAAACTGTGTTATTTGCTCTATGTAGATAAGTAAAAAAAGCGTCATGTCGTGCCCTTCTAAATACCTATTCTCAAAACTTGGATTTTTTTCCAACATACTATTTGAAATACTAATGCCAAGTATTTTTCCAACGCTATCTCTATGTAAATAGATGTAATTATTGAAATTTAACTCTAATGTTTGTTCATTAACTACATCTGCTAACAATAAAATTGTAGAGCAGTCATCCCACGGAGATCTACTGGCTCGAACGTATTGGCGAATAAATTGAGATTTAATATTTTTCATGATTTGTCCTCGTTAATTGTCCTGAAATTAACTAGGGCCATGCGATGGGTAAAAATAGAAAATCACGTTTATGTAGGCTAAATTTGCAAAAAGAATAAAAATCATTAAGGTTAAAAAAGTTCCTAACTTTGAGGTAGAACAATATGACTGATTATATTTGGCTATTACCTGCGACCATACTAACAATAGTTTTAGTCAAGCTTATTAAAAAGTCCAGAAAGTAAACCTACACTTTAAGTGCATAAATAATTCAGTGTGAAAAATAACTTAAGCCTACCTATTGATAATAAAAATATTGAACAATTAATGAACCAACCCTAACGATCGCTTAAAAAAAACACAAATAAAATTACTTTATCCTCCATTTATCTAAAAAAAATTAAATAAAATTTTGTATATTTTTCTGAATTTTAATCAAGATGAAACGTAAATCTCCATTTGGCGGAGGTATTCAGAAGTTCATCAAAAAAATCACTAAACTTTTGAAATTTATTGAAATTAGTTATCATAGTACTATTAGTTTGATTAATTAAAACTTCAAGCTAACCAATTCTTTTTTTAATAAATTAAAGGTTTCTATGCAAATTATTTTTTCTAATAATGATGGACTTCAAATGCAAAAAGGATTTGCGCTAGCGATAATTACCAATCAAGGTAAGATTATTCAGTCAGGAATGGTTGTTGAGTCAATGGTCTTTGAAGCCATGTTGGCCCACACTATTGAAACCTTTTGTTCTAAGTTTACAAGTATTGACCCTAATTATTTTAAAGAACCTCAATAGCTAAGCCCTTTAGCTAAGTAATATTAAGTATGGCCTGTTGCAAGGTTAAACTTGCAACTGACCTCTTCGTAATTACGTCAAAAGTCATAACCACTAACTAGCTCACCAGTATGTTTATGCAGACGTAACAAACGCCTCTTATCATTATGAAATTCAAGTAAAAGCTCAAAGTAATCAGCATTTGAGGTACCTAACAGACGCTCAAATACATTATTGAGGCCACCTTTATCGCCGCTAAATGTATTTAATTGTAAACTGATGCTTTTAAAAGTGTCTTTAACTAGTTGACGAATAGCTAGACGTTCGTCGTTGGAAAGTTTTATAAGGTTTTTAGTAATTGATAACCACCGATCAGTTACTTCATCACGAAATGAGTTATCAATTCTAGCTAACTTATTTTTACTAATACTAATCTGCGACTCAACATCACGTGCCTCAGACTCAAGTTTGGATATTTTGTTAGCAATGGCCTGTGGCGGAGTTCCATTTAAAGTCAGAAGAGCCTCAGTAAATAAATCTATATCACCATTAATTTTAACTAAACGCGCCCTAAGATTAGCCTCTTGGCTGTTAATGGCCTCCCTATCTCCACCTTTTAACAAAATACGCTGTAGGTTAACCTTATCTTGGCAAAAAGTGACAACTGCTTTTTCTATCACATCAATTTGGACGGTTGAATTCATTTCACAGTTATTTTTTCGCCGTGCTTCAACACAGCCATATCGTTTATGGCTGCTTTTTACTTCATTCAAACATTTGTTTCGATAAACAACATGTGAACCTACAGACTTTCCGCAATTGCCGCATTTAAATACACCTACCCCAGATAAAATACCAACAAACTTCTGTGATTGTTTAGTAGCGCCACGCTTAGATGAATCAGCGACTAAAAAGTTAAATTCAGATTCACTCATCAGCGGAGGATAATAACCTTTAAGGCCATACTCTGCATTCCCTACTTTTACATTGAGCTCACCAATAAGTGAACGACGCTTAACCTCTTTATATACATTGGCACCAGTATGATGAATAGTGCCTGCACCAAACTCACTATTAATTAACATTGCTATTTTTATGCCGCCATATCCTTTTTTAAAAAGCTCTATTTTGCGGAGCATAATTTTTTTATGATGTGGCTCAAATTCAAATATTTTTTTATCATCATTCCACACAGTCCAACTAGGCGGCTTACCACAATTTACTCTGAATCCACGCTTGCCCGCACTCCAATCATCACACTGCTGTTTCAATACATCTCGTACACGTTGAGATTTGGTTTCACTCTCTTCATTTGCTCGCATGAAGATCATCAACATGGCAAGTAACTCAAACGGGTTTTCATCAATAAGTTGGCTGTTATATTCTTTGTTGTCTATTGCGGTTATTACTGTAATACCAGCATTGATTATCTGAGTTACAATACTTGCGCATTCTGAGACCTTCCTTCTTGACATTCTATCTAGACTTTCAATAAGCAAAACTGAGCCTGAAGGGATATTACCGTCCTCTATCGCTTTTAAAAATACTCCAAATGCACCTTTTTTAATATTATTTCCATGATATGCACTAAGGCCTAGATCTCTCATTGTAAGAGACTCATCCAATAATAATCCTCTTTCCTTAGCTACTTTATTTGCATAATCTAATTGCCTTTTAAGGGAATGTCCCTTGGCTTGCTCTTGAGTAGAAAATCTCACATAGCTGAACAACAAAGGTTTTTCTGACATAGGGCTTTTCAAATCGTTAGTTATCTATTATGAAAGGACTGTATCACAATCTAGTTTAATTATACATTGTCTGGCCGACAATAGCAGTCGACACTCACATCGATCGTGTATCAAACCGCACTAAGTTTGCTATGGGCAAAAATGTTGTTGAGGTTGAGAAAAAACTCGAAAAAGTGGTACCAAAAGAGTTCAAAGTTGATGTCCACCATTGGTTAATTCTGCATGGCCGCTACGTGTGCACTGCTCGCAAACCTAAATGCGGCAGCTGTATTATTGAAGACTTGTGTGAGTTTAAATATAAAACAGAGTAAAAGATAAGTTTACGCATAGTGATCAACTTTTTACTTTAAAACAGTTGTAGGACATTCGCTTGCGTGAACTTTTATTGAGAATGAAACATTAAACATGGGCGTGCATAAAATATAATTAATGCACATTTACAAAGTATTAATTTCACAAGTGCCAATGCATTGGTTATGCTACTGAGTATTATAAGATTTTATTACGAAATGAATCGCCCCGTGTTTGCCAGAGACTCAATAACTTGAGAAACTGGAACTATGAAAAAATCAAATCGCTATACATCAGAATTTCGTGAACGTGCAATTAGGCTTGTTACCACACAACAGCATGAATACCCTTCTCTTTGGGCTGCGCTAGTATCGATTTCAGATAAACTGGGATGTACCCCAGAAACACTTAGAGCATGGGTCAAGAAATCTCAAGCTCAACCGTCTAAACCCTCTTCTAATACGC
>NZ_NTLW01000140.1:0-18213 GCF_002632075.1 Pseudoalteromonas sp. ESRF-bin5
ACTAAAAAAGTGGCAGCGAGAACACAAGCAACCGCTTTAAATGCACTTGCTTTTTTATATAAACATATTATTAAGAATGAGCTTTCATTAGATTTAAATTTCGTTAAAAGTAACCGCCAACAGAAACTGCCTGTCGTACTTACACAGACTGAGGTATCGCTATTTTTTAGAAATATAAATAAACGACATTATTTGATAGCAAGCCTGCTCTATGGAAGTGGTTTACGGCTGATGGAAGCAGTAAATATAAGAGTTCATGATATTGATTTCGACTATAAAAATATACGCATTTGGAACGGCAAGGATAATAAAAATCGTATTGTGACACTTGCTGAAGAATTAATACCAATGCTAATAAATCAAATAATTCAAGTTGATGAATATTTACAGTTAGATTAAAAAAATGATCCGTACGCCGGTGTATGGATGCCTCATCGACTTAGTAAAAATACCTAAGCGCTAATAAGTCTTTACAATGGCAGTTTCTGTTCCCATCACATAAATTAAGTACGGACCCTGAAACAGGAGAAATAAGACGTCACCACTTAGATCATTCAGGGGTAAGAAAGGCTGTTAAACTGTCTTCAACAAAAGCACATATTAATAAACACGTTACCCCACATACTTTGCGACACTCATTTGCTACGCATCTACTGCAAAGCGGCGCTGATATTCGTACAGTACAAACACAACTAGGTCACAACGATGTGCGTACAACACAAATAATACCCGCTCTATTGAATTAGTGAGCAATTATAGCGACAGATAAATAGCTCAGTAACAAGGCAAAAACTTAGTTATATAGTTTATCTACATAAGAAGTTTTTAACGCAGTTAATGAGTTATTTAGAGCGCTAAAATGATTAACGTTTTAATACAGCGAGTATCCTACTCATTTACTGCAACAAGGTGCCAACGGGGTTGTTAGCCCTTTTTCAAGATTATAAATCTCCCCGATTTAAAACAAAAAAGCACAGCCTATAAGCGCCATGCTTTTTAAATTCAAACGTAAAAAACTTAATTTACAAACGAATACCGCCGTCTATTTCAACCACGCGACCGGTGAAAAAGTCGTTTTCGATTATGTACTGTGCGGTATGGGCAATTTCGTCGCTTTCACCTAAGCGCCCTACGGGTGTTACCGCAAGCATACGTTGTTTGGCTTCTGGCTTCATGGCGTCGGTCATGGCGGTGCTAATTACACCTGGTGCAATAGCGCCTACGCGTATACCAAAACGGCCAAGTTCTTTAGCCCATGTAGTGGTAAGTGCCACAACACCCGCTTTTGAGGCAGCATAGTTTGTTTGGCCTATGTTACCCGCGCGCGCTACGCTCGACATATTTACTATTACGCCGCCTTTGCCTGATTCTATCATGTGGCTTGCAGCTTCGCGCCCTGCTAAAAATACGCCTGTAAGATTAACATCAATCACTGATTGAAATTGCTCTAGCGACATTTTTTTAACCACTTTTCCGTCTTTAGCTTTTATGAACATGCCGTCACGCAAAATACCAGCGTTGTTAATAAGCACACCAATATGGCCAAAATCATTGTTAATGGTACTAAATACGTTTTCTACTTCACTTTCCACCGTCACATTAGCAGCGTAGCCTTTAATTATACCTTTTACGCCTTCAAGCTGGTTTAATTGCTCGCATGCGTTGTTTAATAAATCTTGTGCCATGTCAATAAGTGCAATATTTGCGCCCATAGCTGCAAACTTTTGCGCCATAGCGAAACCTAAACCTTGCGCCCCACCTGTGATTACTACCGTATTATTTTTAATTTCCACGGTTTACTCCTACTTCGAAAACAATTTAAATATGGCGCTAAAGTCATCACTGCCTGCACCTTGATGCTGAAGCATAGTGTACAAGTTTTTTGCCATTGAACCCATTGGCGTTGATGAATTACTTTGCTGAGCCGCTTCCATGGCAAGACCTAAATCTTTTGCCATTAAGTCAACCATAAAACCTGGCTTATAATTATTGCTAGCCGGTGCTGTTTCCATTACATCTGGACACGGATTATATAACTCTAATGTCCAATTTCGACCTGAGCTTGCAGTCATAATATCGCTCAGCACTTTTGGATCTAACCCGTTATTAATACCCATTTGAATGGCTTCACTTGTGCCTGCCATTAATATGCTAAGCAGCATGTTGTTGCATATTTTTGCAACTTGACCTGCACCAATATCGCCAGCATGAAATATGTTTTTACCCATATCTACTAATACGGTATTTGCTTTTTCGAATGCGGTTTGTTCACCACCTACGATAAACGTAAGCGTTCCTGCTGTTGCCCCGGCTACACCACCTGAAACCGGTGCATCAACAAACCGTATACCTTGCTCGTCAAGTGCATTTCCTACAACGCGTGCCGATTCGGCATCAATTGTAGAGCAGTCAATCACTAAGGTATTTTTGCTTAAAACCTCAATTAGTCCATTGTTATCGTTATTACCTAAGTATAACGATTTAACATGCTTGCCTGCAGGTAACATGCTGATCAGAACGTCGGCATTGGTGGCACATTGCGCTGCATCAGCGCCCGCTTTAGCCCCCTGGCTAGCAAGCTCATTTACTACCGACTGGTTTAAATCAAAAACAGTGACTGTGTGCCCCGCTTTTACTAAATTTGCCGCCATAGGGCCGCCCATGTTTCCTAATCCGATAAAACCAATATTAAGTTTAGTCATCGTCTTTCCTTTATTTTTGTGTTGCCGTGTCTAGGTCATCAAGTGGGTGACGAGTGCCGTAACGATTATCAAAAAAGCTATTAACTACGCTACTTGGCACATCATGGAGTGTTGGGTATTGCCAATTGGGAGCGCCGTCTTTATCGATTAACAGTGCTCTAACGCCTTCTTGGAACTCACCTACTTCACCGGCTCTTACCGACATGCCTAGTTCCATTTTAAAGCAGTCTAAAAGGGTTTTACCTTCACTTGCTTTAAGCTGCTCACTGACCAATGCACAGCTGAGTGGGCACCCATGTTTTAACGATTTTTGCGCACGTTGCAACCACTTATCATCAGTGTTTAAATTTAATAAGTAATCTACTTGCTCTTGCAATGAGCCAAAACTACCTAGTGTTTGAATTGTTTTTAAATTAGCGCTAACGTTTCCTATTGGCATATCGTCAGACTGCGCGTTTAACTCATTTAGTAAATTAGTTAGCACCGTGTGGTTTTCGCTTGCACTCTTACTCCAGCTTGTAGCTAAAATAGTGTTTAGCATGTCGTTGTATTTACCGCTGTCAATAAAGTGATCAGCAAGTGATACAAAACAGGCATCGTCGCAATTAATAGACGCTGACGTTAACCCTAAAAACAAGCCAACACTTTTGGGCATTTTATGCAAAAAATAGCTGCCGCCTACATCGGGGTATAAACCTATTGTTTGTTCTGGCATTGCAATACGTGAGGTTTCGGTAACAACACGGTGGCTTGCGCCAGCCATTAGCCCTAAACCGCCTCCCATTACAATCCCGTTTCCCCAAACAAGAATAGGTTTAACGTAGGTATGTATAAGGTAATCGAGCTTATATTCTTGGGTAAAAAACTCTTCAACTAAGCTTGTTGGTTCACCTTGTGCCATTGCATGATGAAGGCTTACTACATCGCCACCAGCACAAAACGCTTTTTCTCCTGCCCCTTTTAAAATAACCATTGCGATGGCATCGTCGTTTGCCCATGCCTTTAGTTGAGGAGTAAGCAATTTGATCATGTTAAAATTAAGCGCATTTAACGACTTAGGTGCGTTTAGTGTAATAAGCCCAATTAAACGGCCGTTGGCTGCGGTTGCCGTCTCAAAAAGTACTGAATCATCCGCTTTATTTAATAAGGTTAAATCACTCATTAGCCATTTACCCATTTTGCTTTGCGCTTTTCTAAAAAGGCATTTACGCCTTCTTTTTGATCATCAGTATCAAATAAACCAACAAATAGTTCGCGCTCTAATGGTAAAACGCTCGCCATGGGTTGGTGGCGCCCTTTTTGAATCAATGTTTTACATGCCGCAACCGAGCTAGGGCTTTGCTCGCTTACTTGGTTTGCAAGATTAAGCGCAGCAGCAAAACTCTCACCTTGGCCAACAACCTCTTCGACTAATCCAATGTGCAGTGCTTTATCAGCTTTTAAGCGCTCGCCGCACAAAATCATGCGTTTAGCCCAGCCTTCGCCCACTAACCATGCTAAATTTTGCGTGCCACCTGCACACGGTAATAAACCGACTTTTGCCTCAGGGAGTGCCATTTGCGCTTGTTGTTCAGCAATGCGTATATCACACGCTAATGCAACCTCTAAACCGCCGCCCATCGCATAGCCATTAATAGCAGCAACCGACACGCCTCTAAAATTAGTTAATGCTTCAAACGCTTCGCCAAATACACGCGACATGTCTGCAGCAATACCTTTGTCACCACTTGCAAATACATTAAGGTCGGCGCCTGCGCTAAAAAACTTATCGCCTTCACCCGTTAGCACTAAGGCATAAATGTTTTTATTGTTATTAAGCGCGTTAACTTTATTTTTTAAATCAATTAAGGTGTCTTTTGTCCAGGTATTCGCTGGCGGGTTAGACATTGTTAAAATAGCAACATGGCCTTCGGTTGTTAACTCAATGCTTGGTTTTGATTCAGACATACCGTGCTCCTTATAATATTTCGCTTGCTGATTCAGCTAAAATTCGACGCGCAATAATCACACGCATTATTTCGTTTGTGCCTTCAAGTATTTGATGAACGCGCACGTCACGTACATGGCGTTCTAGTGGGTATTCTTTTATGTAACCATAACCACCATGTATTTGAAGTGCTTCATTACACACTGTAAAACCAACATCGGTTGCAAAGCGTTTGGCCATAGCACAATAAGTGGTTTTTTCGCTGTCGGCAGTATCAAGTTTAAATGCCGCAAGCCTTACCATTTGGCGCGCCGCTACAAGCTCTGTGTTCATATCAGCAATTTTAAATTGTAACGCTTGAAAAGCAGCCAGCGGTTTACCAAATTGTGAGCGCTCTTTGAGGTATTCACGTGCTGTATTTAAGGCCGCTTGTGCGGTACCAATTGAACAGGTGGCAATATTAATACGCCCACCATCTAGCCCTTGCATTGCAAACTTAAAACCTTCGCCTTCTGCTCCAAGTAAGTTATGTGCAGGAATACGAACGTCCTCAAAGCTTATTAGTCGTGTAGGCTGTGCATTCCACCCCATTTTTTCTTCTGCTTTACCGTATTCAACGCCTTTTGCATCGGCCGGTACAACAAACGCAGAAATACCCGCAGCGCCTTCGCCACCAGTACGCGCCATGACCACTAGCACTTCGGTTTCTCCTGCACCCGATATAAACATTTTAGAACCGTTAATAACGTATTCGTCGCCATCGCGTACTGCTTTTGTTTTAAGTGAAGCTGCATCTGAACCAGAACCTGGCTCGGTTAAGCAGTATGATGCTAATAACTCACCCATAACTAATTGGTCTACATATTGATCTTTTATTGCGTCTGTTCCAAAACTTGCAACCATCCAGGTAGCCATATTATGAATAGTGAGCATGGCAGTGGTTGCCGTACACCCTAGCGCAAGTTGTTCAAAAATAATGCTTGAATCTAAACGTGATAAACCAAGGCCACCCGCTTCCTCTGGTGTGTATAAACCACAAAAGCCTAACTCACCGGCTGCTTTTATCGTATCTTTAGGAAAAATATGTTCGCGATCCCATTTAGCCGCGTGAGGTGCAAGCTCTGACTCGGCAAATTGGCGAGCAGTTTGTGCAAAGGCTTGTTGGTCTTCTGATAAGTTAAAGTCCATGATAGACCTCTTTAGTTGTGTGTTGTCGGTTTTCCCGTATTGGGATTGTGAGTGAAGAGCGGCGAAGGCATATTTATGTGTGTGAAAAACCTTCGCGCCCGTCTTTGTTATTATTTTTTGTGTGTTTATTAATTATTTTAAGTTAATGCTCATATTTGGGCCTGACGCTATATCGTCTTCAAACCAACGTGAGGTAATGGTTTTGGTTTCGGTGTAAAAACGAATACCTTGCTTACCATACGTATGAGTATCGCCATAAAAAGAGCCTTTCCACCCCGTAAATGAGAAGAACGGCAGTGGCACAGGGATAGGAACATTAATACCTACTTGGCCTACTTCTATTTCGTGTTGGAATTTACGTGCAACTGCACCGCTTGAAGTAAATAGCGAGGTGCCATTACCGTAAGGGCTTTCGTTAATTAAGGCGATAGCTTCTTCTAATGTGTCTACAAACATACAAGCCAAAACAGGACCAAAAATCTCTTCTCTATATAAGTCCATTTCTTTTGTAACGTCGGTAAATAAAGTTGGGCCAACCCAGTTACCTTGCTCGTAACCTTCTACACTAAAGTCAGAACCATCTATTAAACAGGTCGCGCCTTGTTTTTTACCGCTTGCAATAAGCGATAAAATTCGCTCTTTTGCTGCTTTTGACGTTTGTGGGCCGTAGGCTGCGTCTTTGTCATCCCATAAACCTGGGCGTACTTTTTCAAAGCCTGCTTTTATTTCATCTACCCATTCACTTGCTTGACCAACAAATACAGCTACCGAAATACCCATACAACGCTGCCCTGCGGCACCAACAGATGCACCAACAAGGTTATTTACAACATGCGATTTACTCGCATCTGGCATAATTACCATATGGTTTTTTGCACCTACACAGGCTTGAACACGCTTAAGGTTTTGTGTGCCTTTTGAATAAATATAGGCACCTACACCACACGAGCCTACAAACGAAATAGCACGAACGGCTTTATCTTCTAATAACCGGTCTACCTGCGGTTTTGTACCATGTACAATTTGCAGAACGCCTTTAGGTGCACCTGCTTCAATAAATAGCTCAGCTAAACGCATTGGTGTGAGTGGGTCTTGCTCAGAGGGTTTTAAGATAAAGGTGTTACCACATACAATAGCTAGCGGAAACATCCAAAGTGGGATCATTGCCGGAAAGTTAAACGGCGTAATACCTGCACACACACCCAATGGCTGCATGTAAGAATAGGTATCGATTTTGCGCGCTACATTCTCCATTGTTTCGCCCATCATCAGCGAAGGTGCATTAGCTGCTTGTTCTACAACTTCAATACCTCGCCATACATCACCTTTAGCATCTTCAAAGGTTTTACCTAGTTCGTGGCAAATAATAGTGGCTAATTCATCATGGTGTTCTTTTAAAAGCGCCGCATATTTCATCATAATGCGCGCACGCTCAGTAATTGGCACATCTTTCCATGTTTTAAATGTTTCAGAGGCTGAAGCAATTGCCGCATCCATTTCTGCATCGGTGCTACAAGGAACCTGAGCTAATACTTCTTGGTTTGCTGGGTTTATAACATCGATTAATTCTTTTGAAGCCGATTGAATAAATTCGCCATCTATTAATAGTGGAACTTGGTGCATGGTTAAATCCTATTGTATTAGTGTGTTAGTTTTAAAAATAACGCAGCTTTATTATTGTTATGTTGCTGCGTATTTTTAATGTGATTGGTACTTAGTAAGCTTCTACTGCCATTGCAACGGCTTCACCGCCACCAATACATAAAGAAGCAACGCCTTTTTTAAGGCCTCGGTTTTTAAGAGCGTGAATAAGCGTAACCAAAATACGTGCGCCACTGGCACCAATTGGGTGGCCAAGTGCACATGCCCCACCGTTAACATTTACTTTGCTTTCATCAAGCTTAAGCTCGTTTATTGCAAGCATTGTTACCATGGCAAAAGCTTCGTTAATTTCCCAAAGGTCTACATCAGTTGTTGTCCAACCGGCTTTTTCGAGCACATTATTCATTGCACCTACTGGTGCTACCGTAAATTCGCTCGGTTTTTGAGAATGTGTGCTGTGCGCTACAATTTTACAAAGGGGTGTTAAACCGTGTGCTTTTGCTTTTGACTCAGTCATTAAAACGAGGGCTGCGCCACCATCCGAAATAGATGATGAGTTAGCAGCTGTTATAGTGCCGTCTTTTTTAAAGGCTGCACGTAAACTTGGGATTTTTTCTGGGCGTGCATTACCTGGTTGCTCATCAACCGATACCGTTACATCGCCTTTTCGTGTTTGAATTGTGTGCGGTGCTATTTCGTTTTCAAAGCTGCCGTTTGCAATTGCGGCATTCGCTTTGCTTAATGAGCCAAGTGCAAAATTATCCATTTGCTCACGGCCAATGCCATATTCGTCGGCGGTATCTTGTGCAAAACAACCCATAGCTTTATTGTCGTATGCATCTTCAAGGCCATCACTCATCATGTGATCTTTGATTTCGCCATGGCCCATTCGCATTCCGCCACGCGCTTTTGGAATAAAGTAAGGGGCGTTGGTCATACTTTCCATACCACCAGCAATCGCTGTTTCTATAGAGCCTGCTTTAATTAAATCGTTAGCAAGCATGGCGGCTTTTAAACCTGAACCACATACTTTATTAATGGTGGTAGCACCCGTGCTTAAAGCTAGCCCTGCTTTTAACATAGCTTGACGAGCTGGCGCTTGACCTAAACCAGCAGGGAGTACACAGCCCATAATTACTTCGTCAATTGCATCGGTGTTTAAACCAGTTTGCGCTAATGCACTTTTAATAGCCGTTGCACCTAATTCAGTAGACTGAGCATCGCTTAGCCCGCCCATAAAGCCACCCATAGGCGTACGTTTTGCTGCTACAATTACCACTGATTCTAAAGACATAGCTAACTCCATTGTATTTAAGGGTAAATAGTTGTTAGAATATTTACTCTATTAATTGTGTTTTAAATTATTATTTAATAACCATACACAATACTAACGTTTACGCTAACGTCAACTAAAAACCGTTAAAATTATACTTTCTTATCTGTAAGGTTTCTTTGCCACCTTTGGCTCTTACAATCTAAGTTAAAATTAAGTCATTGTAATTAAATAATTTAAATTACAAATACTGCAAACCACTTCGCTTATATTTATTTCACAACAGCCAGTTCTTTACCTTTACGTAAACTTCACTTATATTGGAGTTATTCGAATGAGGTAATTACAATTATGAAACCAGATAATCAAACAAACTTTGCAAGTTCCGCCACTATACCGACCAGTAATGAACAAACTTTCAGCATTAGCGATTTAGCTAAAGAGTTTGACATTACAACTCGCTCTATACGCTTTTATGAAGACCAAGGGCTTTTATCACCTGAGCGTAATGGGCAAACACGTATTTACTCAAAGCGCGACAAAGTGCGCTTAAAGCTGATTTTACGGGGTAAACGCCTAGGCTTTACGCTTGCCGAAACGGGTCGTTTGTTTGAACTGTATGACGCTGATAAATCAAGCGCTAAACAACTAGTCACTATGCTAGATCTGATTTCAGAGAAAAAAGCCGACCTTTCGCAGCAAATGGACGATATTAAAGTTGTCCTAATGGAACTGGTTACTGCGGAACGACGCTGTAGAGACACACTGAATAAAATAGACGAGTAGTTTATTTTTAAAATAAAAACACACTGATAACACACACTCACACAGGAATGAATCATGAGCACTATTTCACTTTATAAAGAGATGAACTTTGGTCTTGGCGAAACCGCCGATATGATCCGCGACCATGTAAATAGTTTTTCAAGCCAAGAAATTGCGCCACTAGCTGAACAAACCGACATTGACAATACATTTCCAAATCAACTTTGGCCGCAAATGGGCGAAATGGGCGTGTTAGGCATGACCGTTCCTGAAGAGTTTGGTGGTGCGGGCTTAGGCTATTTAGAGCATGTTATAGCAATGGAAGAAATTAGCCGCGCAAGTGCGTCTATTGGCTTGAGCTACGGTGCGCATTCAAACCTGTGTGTTAATCAAATCAACCGTAATGGTTCACAAGCACAAAAAGAAAAATACCTACCAAAACTTATCAGCGGTGAACACATTGGTGCGCTTGCTATGAGTGAGCCTAATGCGGGCTCTGACGTGGTATCGATGAAACTTAAAGCTGAGAAAAAAGGCTATAAGTACATTTTGAACGGCAATAAAATGTGGATCACGAATGGCCCGGATGCAGACACACTGGTTATTTACGCTAAAACAGATTTAAACGCCGGTGCTAAAGGGATCACTGCATTTATAGTAGAGAAGACGTTCCCTGGTTTTTCAACCGCACAAAAGCTCGACAAACTTGGTATGCGCGGATCAAACACCTGTGAGTTAGTATTTGAAAACTGTGAAGTGCCTGAAGAAAACATTTTAGGTAACTTAAACGAAGGCGTAAAAGTTCTTATGAGTGGCCTAGATTACGAGCGTGTTGTATTGGCGGCAGGCCCCCTTGGTATTATGCAAGCATGTATGGATATTGTTGTGCCTTACATTCATGAGCGTAAGCAATTTGATACCCCAATTGGGCAATTTCAGCTTATTCAAGGCAAGGTTGCCGACATGTACACACAAATGAACGCTGCCCGCTCATACGTTTACACGGTAGCTAAAGCCTGTGACCGCGGTGAAACCACACGTAAAGATGCTGCTGGCGCCATTTTATATGCCGCCGAATTGGCAACCAAAATGGCACTGGATGCGATTCAAATATTAGGTGGAAACGGCTACATAAACGAATACGCAACGGGTCGATTACTACGTGACGCTAAACTATACGAAATTGGCGCCGGCACGTCTGAAATTCGCCGCATGCTAATTGGTCGCGAACTTTTCACTGAAAGCCGCTGAGGATTAGATTATGACGATTTTAAAATCGAGCGTTAATCCACACGATCCTACTTTTGTGCAAAATCATAAAAACATGTCGGCGCTAGTGGATGATTTACGCGATAAAGTTGCCACGATAAGCTTAGGTGGTGGTACTGCTTTAAAAGAGCGTCACGAAGGTCGCGGTAAATTATTTGTACGCGATCGTATTAGTACGCTAATTGACGAAGGCTCACCATTTTTAGAAATTTCTCAATTCGCTGCATTTGGCGTCTATGAGCAAGCTATCCCGTGCGCAGGTGTCGTAGCTGGTATTGGCCGTGTAAAAGGTATTGAATGCATGATCATTGCAAACGATGCCACGGTTAAAGGCGGCACCTACTTTCCGCTTACTGTTAAAAAACATTTGCGAGCACAAGACATTGCAGAGCGATGCCATTTACCGTGTATTTATTTGGTTGATTCTGGCGGTGCTAACCTACCTGAGCAAGATGATGTATTTCCCGATAAATTACATTTTGGCCGTATTTTTTACAATCAAGCTCGCATGTCAGGTAAAGGTATTCCTCAAATTGCTGTGGTCATGGGGTTATGTACTGCTGGTGGTGCTTATGTACCGGCTATGGCAGATGAAAGCATAATAGTAAAAGAACAAGGCACCATATTTTTAGCAGGCCCGCCGCTTGTAAAAGCGGCAACAGGTGAAGAAGTAACGGCTGAAGAGCTTGGTGGTGCTGATGTTCATTGTAAAACATCAGGGGTGGCTGATCATTTTGCTGAAAACGACGAGCATGCACTGTCTATTGCGCGCCAATGTATTGAACGCATTAATTACACACGCCCTACTGCACCGTTATTAAAAGATATAAAAGCGCCTCGGTACGATATAAGCGAACTTTACGGCATAGTGGGTATCGACCTTAAAAAGCCATTTGACGTACGAGAAGTCATTGCCCGAACAGTTGATGATTCATCGTTTGATGAATTTAAACGCTACTTTGGAGAAACGTTGGTAACCGGTTTTGCAAGCATTTACGGTAACCCTGTTGGCATAGTGGCTAATAACGGCATTTTATTCAGCGAGTCTGCTCAAAAAGGCGCACACTTTATTCAACTGTGTGCACAACGCAATATTCCACTGGTTTTTTTACAAAATATTACCGGCTTTATGGTAGGTAAAAAATACGAAGCCGAAGGCATTGCTAAACACGGCGCAAAAATGGTGATGGCGGTTTCGTGTGCCGATGTACCTAAATTTACGGTACTTATTGGCGGCTCTTATGGCGCTGGTAATTACGGTATGTGTGGCCGCGCATTTGAACCCACCATGATGTGGATGTGGCCTAATGCCCGTATTTCGGTAATGGGCGGCGAGCAAGCTGCAGGGGTAATGGCCCAAGTTAAGCAAGACGGCTTGGCGCGAAAAGGCCAAAGCATGACCGATGAGCAAATTAGCGAATTTAAAAAGCCAATCATTGAGCAATACGAAGAGCAAGGCCACCCATACTATGCCAGTGCGCGTTTGTGGGACGACGGCATTATTGACCCTGCCGATACCCGTAACGTATTAGGCCTTGCCTTAAGTGCAGCTAAAAATGCACCACAGCAAGATTCTCAATTTGGCGTATTTAGAATGTAACCGGAGCGCAAAAATGTCAGTAACACTACAAATAACAAAATCTAATGTGGCTGTACTTGTTTTAAGCCGCCCTGAAAAAAGAAACGCATTTAATAGCGAAGTAATTCACGAATTAATTCAATGCATTGAACATGCAAATACGCTTGATATAAAAGCGCTCGTGTTAAAAACAGAAGGCAAACACTTTTCAGCCGGAGCAGACTTAGCCTGGATGAAATCCATGGCTGATAACAATTACGCCGATAATCTTGCCGACTCTATGCAACTTGCAGAACTAATGCAGGTTTTAGCCACCAGCCCTCACCCAACCGTGTGTGCTGTTCAAGGCGCTGCATTTGGTGGTGCGTTAGGCTTAATTGCCTGTTGCGATATTGCACTGTGTAAAGATGATGCTCAGTTTTGCTTAAGTGAGGTGAAGCTTGGGCTTATTCCTGCGGTAATTAGCCCGTATGTAATTAAAGCCATAGGTGAGCGCGCTGCTCGTAGATATTTTTTAACTGCCGAGGTGTTTGATGCCCACACAGCCAAACAACTTGGATTAGTTCATCAGGTGACCGGCAATTTAGACTGTGCGCTTGATAACATGCTACAAACACTGATTAATAACAGCCCTGTTGCAGTCAAAGCCGCTAAAGCTTTAATTAATGATGTGGCAAACAAGCCTATTAGTGAACAGCTTATTGAGCTTACGGCCGAACGGATTGCAAAGATTCGCGTATCTGATGAAGGCCAAGAAGGGCTTAGTGCTTTTTTTGATAAACGACCACCCGCTTGGCAACTGTAGGATTAATTATGAACACACACACTTTAAAAAAGATACTCATTGCCAACCGAGGTGAAATTGCGTGCCGTATTATGCGCAGTGCAAAGCAAATGGGGTTAACGACTGTAGCCGTTTATTCTGACGCCGACAAACACGCACAACATGTAAAAATGGCTGATGAAGCTTACCATATTGGGCCTGCGCCCAGTAAAGACTCTTACCTTGTAACCGATAAAATTTTACAAGTAGCAAAAAATAGTGGTGCAGATTGTATTCACCCTGGGTATGGTTTTTTATCTGAAAACAGCGAGTTCGCTAAAGCCTGTGAGGCTAACAACATTGCGTTTATTGGCCCACTTGCAAGCAGCATAGAAGCCATGGGATCTAAAACCCGCGCTAAAGAAATAATGGCTGAAGCAAATGTACCGTTAGTGCCTGGCTATTATGGTGATAATCAAGACCCTGCATTTTTACAATCTGAGGCTGAAAAAATTGGCTATCCAGTTCTGATCAAAGCGGCTTTTGGGGGCGGTGGTAAAGGTATGCGCGTTGTTGAGCAAGCTAAAGATTTCATGAGTGCTCTCGAAGGCGCACAGCGTGAAGCTATAGCAGGCTTTGGTAATGACTTAGTACTGCTAGAGCGATATGTTAACCAGCCTCGCCATGTTGAAGTACAGGTGTTTGCAGATAATCACGGTAACTGTGTTTATTTAGGTGATAGAGACTGCTCTTTACAACGTCGTCATCAAAAAGTAATTGAAGAAGCGCCAGCTCCGGGTTTAAGTCACACATTACGAAAAGAAATGGGCGAAGCCGCAGTACGCTGTGCTTTGGCTATAAATTACCGCGGTGCAGGTACTGTTGAGTTTTTACTGTGTGGTGATGAGTTTTTCTTTATGGAAATGAACACACGCCTACAAGTAGAACACCCAGTAACCGAAATGGTAACCGGTGTAGATTTAGTGAATTTGCAAATCAATATAGCAGCTGGGCACACTTTGCCTTTAACGCAATCTGACATACAACTACAAGGCCACAGCTTTGAAGCGCGAATTTACGCTGAGGATCCAAGCAACGACTTTATTCCTTGTTCAGGTGTAATTGAATCGTTAAATACTCCGCTTAATAGTGAGTTTGTACGAATAGATACCGGCATTGCACAAGGCGATGAAATCAGCCCTTATTACGACCCAATGATTGCAAAGCTTATAGTACATGATGATAACCGCGAGCAAGCATTAGGGCGTTTACGCCAAGCACTTGGGGAATTTCATTTAGCGGGTTTTAGTACCAACATTGGCTTTTTAAGTAACTTAGCTCATCACCCTACCTTTAACCAGGGCGCACCAAGTACACACTTTATTGCAGAGCAAGGCGACTCTTTAGTTACTGTTGATAGTGCGCTTTTACAATCTAGTGAACTCATAGGTGCATTTGCGTACTTATGCTCTTTGAATAATGAGCAAGCTCAGCAACATAATGGTAGCCCATGGCAGCAACTTAGCGGATTTAACTTAAATTCTCCACGCATCATTAAAGTGCCCTTTAAAGATTTACAGCTGAGTGCAATCAAAACACCTGAAGGGTTCAACATTACCCATAACAACACGGTATTTAATCTTCAAGGGAGAGTCATTAAAGGCGTTTGTACTGTATTTATTGATGGCAATAAGCATATTGCGCATGTCTCACATTATAATGACGCCATTACGGTTATGAATAAAGCACTTCAAACTAAGCTTGAACTCATTAATAAACATTACATAAGTTCACATGAAAGTGATGCATTGCCACTAGCAGCACCACTCAATGGCACCGTGGTTAAACATTTGGTTGAGGTTGGCAGTACGATTAGCAAAGGCGATCCTGTTGTGATCATTGAAGCTATGAAAATGGAATACACCCTCAATGCGCCACACGATGGCATTTTACAAAGCTATTGTTTTGGTGAAGGTGAATTGGTATCTCACGGTGCCCTACTCGCCATTGTTGAAGATACCACACAACAGGAAGGTGCCTAATGAGTGCCTTTCCTGATTCGGTTCGTATTGTTGAGGTGGGTGCGCGTGACGGCCTACAAAACGAGAGTTTGGTAAATACTCAGGATAAAATTTCACTGATTAATGCCCTTGTACAAGCCGGTTTAAAAGATATAGAAGCAGGTGCGTTTGTATCCCCTAAATGGGTGCCACAAATGGCAGACTCGGCAGATGTGATTAACGCACTTAAATTACCAAATATTAACTTAAGTGCGCTGACACCAAACTTGAAAGGTGCGCACGCGGCCCATGACGCTGGTATTAAAGAGTTTGCAATTTTTACAGCCGCTAGCGAGTCGTTCTGTAAAAAAAACATCAACTGCTCAATTGACGAAAGTATCACACGCTTCAGTGAAGTTATGAACTTTGCAAAAGAGCATAATATCCGTGTTCGTGGTTACGTAAGTTGTGTACTTGGCTGTCCTTACGAAGGAGACATAGACGCTAAGGCTGTGCTTGATGTAACACAAAAGCTATTAGATTTAGGCTGTTACGAAGTAAGCCTTGGAGACACAATTGGCGTAGGTACTGCAAAAAAAGTAACTCAACTCATAGAATTACTTTTAATGCACATAGACAGCAACCGACTTGCAGTGCATTTTCATGATACATACGGGCAAGCGCTCACAAATATTTACGCAGCGCTAAGCCTAGGAATATCAACGGTTGACGCAGCAGTTGCCGGCCTTGGTGGGTGCCCTTATGCTAAAGGCGCGTCAGGAAATGTTGCCACTGAAGATGTCGTTTACTTACTTGATGGCCTTGGCATAAACCATGGAATTGATTTACAAAGGCTTGTTGATGCAGGTTGGGCCATTACTGATGCGCTTAACAAAACGCCAGTAAGTAAAGTTTCTGTAGCACTGCACAAAAAACAACAATGACACACTTACGTGTTAACTACTTTTTAGCCTATATATTACTTAAGTAAGTGTAAAACGAAGGTAAATAGTTAACAAAATTTAGCACACAATGAGGAGAGACTCATGGCCGGTTTTGATAAGGTGGTTTCAAGCTACGAAGCTGCAATGGAAGGGTTGAAAGACGGTGATACCATTATTGCCGGTGGTTTTGGTTTATGTGGAATACCTGAAGGTTTAATAAAGCAAATTAAAAAGATGAACACAAAAGAATTAACCGTTGTATCTAACAACTGTGGTGTTGATGATTTTGGTTTAGGTATTTTATTGCAAGATAAACAAATAAAAAAAGTAATTGCCTCGTATGTTGGAGAAAACGCCCTATTTGAGCAGCAATTATTAAATGGCGAAATAGATGTTGAGCTTACGCCACAAGGAACACTTGCTGAAAAAATGCGCGCTGGTGGTGCCGGTATTCCCGCATTTTATACCGCTACAGGTTACGGTACGCCCGTTGCAGAGGGTAAAGATGTAAAAGAATTTGATGGTCGCCCTTACATTTTAGAAGAGTCTATCACGGGTGAATTTGCCATTGTGAAAGCGTGGAAGGCTGACCGGTATGGAAACCTGGTATTTAGACACACAGCAATGAACTTTAACCCAATGGCTGCAACAGCAGGTAAAATTACTGTGGCAGAAGTGGAAGAAATCGTCGAGCCGGGTGAACTTGAACCAAGCCAAATCCACACCCCTGGCATTTATGTAAATCGCGTGATTAAAGGTAACTTTGAAAAACGCATTGAACGTGTAACAACACGAGATTAAGCAGGAGCAAAGTAATGGCATTATCACGTGAACAAGTTGCAATGCGCGTTGCGCAAGAACTACAAGATGGTTACTACGTTAATTTGGGCATAGGAATTCCGACACTCGTCGCAAACTATGTACCTGATGATATTGAAGTTATGCTACAGTCAGAAAATGGCCTATTAGGTATGGGGCAATACCCAACTAAAGCTGAGCTTGATGCTGATATGATTAACGCGGGTAAAGAAACCGTGACAGCAGCCACAGGTGCTGCCATATTTAATAGTGCAGATAGTTTTGCCATGATACGGGGTGGTCATGTAGACTTAACAGTTCTTGGTGCTTTTGAAGTTGACCAGAACGGTAACATCGCGTCATGGATGATCCCCAAAAAGCTTATTAAAGGCATGGGCGGCGCAATGGACTTAGTTGCTGGCGCAAAAAATATAATTGTTACAATGACCCATGCCAGTAAGCACGGTGAATCTAAGCTTCTTGAAGCATGTAGTTTACCGCTTACCGGTGTAAATTGCGTAAAGAAAATAGTAACAGATTTAGCCGTTTTAGAAGTTAAAGACGGCGCATTTCATTTAATAGAGCGTGCACCTGGTGTATCTGTAGATGAAATTATTAGCAAAACAGCAGGTAAATTACTTGTTGACGGTGAAGTACCAGAAATGGTTTTATAAGATTATTATATAGTTAACTTTACCCTGTACCGACCTCATTCCCAGTGCCAATGGCGCTGAGTTACCCAAAATCCCTCGCAAGAGGGATTTTTTTTGCCTACAATGCTATTTTTATGGTTAATTAATACACGCTTAATAAATTATTATCTATAATAGATGCATAAATACTTTGTTATTTAGCTAGAGCTATTGCACTAATTTGTTGTTATGATGCACCAAAATTGTGAAGCTGCCCTATCAATAAAATTAAGTTATTGATAGTATTGAATAATAACATTTGGATCGATATTTGCCTGTACAGGTAATCTAAACATTTAAACACTGGAAAACATGCAAACTCCTATTCGTGGTCTTCGTTCTTTTTGCTTTGCAGCAAGAAGCCTAAGTTTTAAGCATGCAGCCAATGAGCTGTACTTAACACCGTCGGCGGTAAGCCACCAAATAAAACAACTAGAAGAACAACTTGGTATAGAGCTGTTTCATCGTAAAACACGTTCGATTAGCCTAACTACGGCTGGAAAAAACTTTTTTGATGCGATCTCCCCTATCATTACAATGTTAGAAGGTACCATTAATGAGTTTAGTCAATTACAACAAAACACAAATATCACGATTACTTTACCCGAGTTTTTTGCCAGTGAATTGCTGATGCCAAAATTAAGCGAATGGACCACTCAGCATCCTAATATTAATTTGCAAATGGACACGCTTAAAACACGTAAAGAACTT
>NZ_NTLW01000112.1:0-2935 GCF_002632075.1 Pseudoalteromonas sp. ESRF-bin5
TCGTCGGTACGGCCATAAAGACCAAAGTCTTCACCTGCCATTACGGCTTGGGTTTCAAGTACGTTTGTGTCGCCTATCGCATTTTTAATAGCGCTTCGTACTATATTAGTTTGCGAAGGATTATTATAAGTAGATGGAATTGATTCATCCTCATGAACTATAACAGCAGGGTAATCACTTTCATCAAGCCCAGCGCTTTGCGCAATACCTGCAGTTATGCGTTTTATTGCAGCAATTTGCGCATTGCGTACATCTGGGTTGTAACTACGCAGTGTAAGTTGCAGTTTCACTTCATCCGAAATAACATTATGTTTAGAGCCGCCATGTATAGAACCGACTGTTATAACAGATGGTTCTAAAGGTGAAAGTTCGCGACTTGTAATCGTTTGTAAAGCAAGTACTGTGCGCGCAGCAATAACTACCGGGTCAATAGTGGTATGAGGGTACGCGCCATGGCCGCCTTTACCTTTTATATTAATATCAACAGAATCCACACTTGCCATGGTATATTCATTTTTCATAGTTACTTTACCAGCAGGGACACTGGCACTAACATGCAATGCAATAACGTGGTCGGGCTTTGCGTATTTACTAAATAAACCCTCATTTAGCATCGCTTTAGCTCCACCTCCAACCTCTTCTGCAGGTTGTGCAACCATCATTAATGTACCTTTCCATTTATTTTTATGAGTAATGAGTTGCTCGGCAGTGCCTATAAATGAGCTCATATGAATATCATGGCCACAGCCATGCATAACACCAACTTTTGCACCATGCTCGTCAATAACTTTTACAGTTGAAGCGTAGGGTTTACCTGTTTGCTCGGTAATAGGTAAGCCGTCCGTATCTGTGCGTATCATAACTGTTGGGCCATTGCCATTTTTAAAAATACCAACAACACCATACCCACCTACATTTTCTGTAACCTCGAATCCAAGCATATTAAGCTTGTTAGCTATTTTTTTACCTGTATTTTTTTCGCTGTATGAAAGTTCTGGCGATTGATGTAAATCGAGGTAAAACTTTTCAATACTAGGCATTGTTTTGTTTAGGTCTAGGTCTAGGTCAAGTCCTTTAGCTTGCAAAAGCGGAGCTGCAAATAAAAATGCAGCGCTAAGGTAAGATAGTTTCATGATTTGCCTCATTAATTGATTATGTATGCCGAGTGATTTAGTTATACGACTTGTATTTATTATGTTAATCACCATATAAAACCCTAAATAGATAAGTATGGCAATCAATTCAATGAGTAATATAGTAAGTATTAATGCACAAAACCTTCAGCAGGTCCTTGGAGAAACATCACAACAAAAATTAGTATTACTTAACTTTTTCTCACCTCAAAGTCCTGATTGTATTGGGCAGGCTGCAATTTTAGATAAAATAGCGGCTGACTATACAAGCCATATAGTAATAGCAAATTTAGATTGTGATGCAGAGCAAGCATTAGCTTCACAATTAGCACAACAGGTTGGCTTACAAACGCTGCCTACGCTTGTGCTATTAAAAGACTCTGCCCCTGTCGATTTGCTTGCAGGTACCCAAACTGATTCACAAATACGGGAAGCCCTATCTAAGCACTTACCTGCTCAACAGGATTTGCTATTAGAACAAGCTAAGCAGGCTCTACTTAAATCAGACCTCAATGCAGCGTTTAATTATGCAAAGCAAGCATACGAAATAGATAATACTAATGTACGTATTAAATTAGTGCTTGCAGATATTTGTATTCAAATTCACAAATTAGATGAAGCTCAAGCATTAATAGAAACGATTGATTCGCAAGATCAAGATGCGTACTTCAATAACATCAAAGCAAAATGCGAAGCTGCTTTAGATGCAAAAGATTCTCCAGAGATACAACAAAAGCAACAGCAAGTAGATAAGTATCCGAACGATTTAGAACTTAAAGAAGAGCTCAGTGCTTTATTAAACGAAGCAGGAAGAAAAGAAGAGGCATTAGAAGTGCTATTCAAAGTACTACAAAAGGACCTTAACTATAACGAAGCTAAACCAAGCTTTTTAGCTATAATAGCTTCTCTACCAGATGGCGATGCGCTCGCAGCTAAATACCGTAGAAAGCTATACAGTATTTTATATTAAAAGCTGATTATAAGTTCGGCTAAATAAAAGCACCTTTATTAAAGGTGCTTTTTTATTGATGGCTCTTAGATGTTAAAGCAGAGAAAATCAGCTTAAAAAGTAAAGTTATACACAGGGTTTTGTGAGTAACTTGTGTTTAGGGTGTGCGCTTGCTTGGGGTGTAATTTAAATCACTTTTTTAGTTAAAAAAGGCTTGCGTTAAATTCGCGGCTCCCTATAATGCGACCCCACTGAGACGGCAGAGCAGGCAACGCTTAGCGAGGCAAGCAAACCACTTAGTGAGTCGAGTAAAACTTAAGTTTAGATTTTTATAAAGTTTAAAATTAAGTGTTGACAAAAACACAGGAAAGCGTAAGATTCGCTTCCCTTGAGTCGCTAAGGCAACTCAAACGTTCTTTAACAATATAAAGCAATCATCTGTGTGGGCACTCGTACAGATTGAGTTCTAACAGCCAAGCTACTTAGGTAGTGAGGCAAACAAATTAGAGTCTCAATTGAAACTGAGTGACCAACAGCAATAACTACTTAGGTAGGGATTGCAGCACAGTCAATTCAATATCGAAAGATATTAAATAAATTCAGAATTCATTGAGCTGTCGAAAGACACAAAACTTTTTAATTGAAGAGTTTGATCATGGCTCAGATTGAACGCTGGCGGCAGGCCTAACACATGCAAGTCGAGCGGTAACAGAAAGTAGCTTGCTACTTTGCTGACGAGCGGCGGACGGGTGAGTAATGCTTGGGAACATGCCTTGAGGTGGGGGACAACAGTTGGAAACGACTGCTAATACCGCATAATGTCTACGGACCAAAGGGGGCTTCGGCTCTCGCC
>NZ_NTLW01000213.1:0-5136 GCF_002632075.1 Pseudoalteromonas sp. ESRF-bin5
GCTCAATGAATTCTGAATTTATTTAATATCTTTCGATATTGAATTGACTGTGCTGAATAACTACCTAAGTAATTATTCTGTTGGTCACTCAGTTTCAATTGAGACTCTAATTTGTTTGCCTCACTTAGCGAACTAAGCTTGGCTGTTAGAACTCAATCTGTACGAGTGCCCACACAGATGATTGCTTTATATTGTTAAAGAACGTTGCGACGTTGTCGCTAGGGATGCGTATAATACATCCTTTATTTTTCGAGTCAATACTTTGTTTTAAACTTTCTTTCGATGATTTAAAACCAAAGTTTGATTTAACTCTCTGAGCCGCTAACACTTTGCTATGCTTCGGCGTTTCCCGTCTCAGTGGGGTCGCATTATAGGGAGATCCGAAAACAGATCAACCCTTTTTTTAGATCTTTTTACTGTTCGAACAAAATTAGAACAAAACCACAAAAAACCATGTTAAAACACGCTTAAATTGATGTTTTTTTACACTGCATTTTATAATTTCATATAAATATCATTGCTAAGTTCGTTTAAGACGTTAAGATAGCAAGTTCACAATGTTAAATTAATGTTTATTTCCTGTTTATTGGTAGATCTAAAATGAAATTACCCGATCAAAAATCTTTTATCTTTTCTGTTGTTATTGCTGTAGTTGGTTTTGTTATTGTTAAGTTCGCCCTTGGAAGCTTAGAACTTGACCCTGCAATTGTATTTGCTGTTGGCTTATTAATAGGTGGGCTAGTTATTGCTGCTATGTCTTCTGACGTTTTAGAAGAGGCCGAAGTAAAAACTAAAACACTTTACGTTGGTAACCTTCCTTACCGTGCAAACGAAGGTGTTGTTCGTGCTTTGTTTGAAGAGCAAGGTAAAGTATTCAACGTTCGCCTATTAAAGGATAAAAATACAGGCAAACGTCGTGGCTTTGGTTTTGTTGAAATGGCGCAAGCTGATGCAGACAATGCTATTGCTAACTTGAACGATAGTGAGTTCCAACAACGTACTTTAAAAGTTCGTGAAGCAAAACAAAAACAAGAAGATGATTCTAATACGCTTCGAACTCAGGCGGATCAATCAGTTTAACTAGCTTAACCGCAAGTTTATCGCTGATCACATTAGCCGTTGCATAGTATTGCAACGGCTTTTTTATGCCAGGTATATTTTGTGCTAATAAACCTGACTCAGTTAATAGATAAATAACCCTATTTGCTATTGCTGCACCGGAATCCACCAGCTGAATGCTATTTTTAAAGTACTCACTAATCTGCTTTGTAAGTATTGGAAAGTGAGTACACCCCAATACAAGCACATCTGTTTGCTTTTCAATACTCAAGCCTTCAAGTACAGCATGTAATTTATTTGTATCTAAATAGCCATTAAAGAAAAGTAATTCAGCAACGTTTACCAACTCAACACTGCTATATAAGTTAACAGTTACATTACTAGCGTGCTGTGCTATTAACTTTTTTGTATATGAGCTCGCTATTGTGGCAGGTGTTGCCAGTAAAGCAATGTGATTTGAACGTGTTAATTCTGCGGCGGGCTTGATTGCTGGTACAACACCAACTATGGGTATATCTGTAATTTTGCGTACAGCACTTAATGCCGATGTGGATGCCGTGTTGCATGCTATTACAATTAAATCGACGTTTAGCTTGTTTGACTTAATGAAATGAATGAGCGAACACAAACGATTAATAATTGTTTGTTGTGTTTGAGCTCCATAAGGTAAGAAAGCATTATCCATAAAATAGCTATATTGAGCATTCGGGATACGTTGCTTTATATGATCAAGTACTGTTGTGCCACCAATCCCTGAATCAAAAACCATTATATGCGCTGACAAACGACCGTTCCTATTATTAGATTAGAACGGCAGTTTGCCATGTGATTTTTGCAAAAGAAAGTAGTTTAATGTTGAGGTTAAACTTCCTCTGCTGTTTGCTTTGTCGCGCTATTTATCTTATTAAGGTTTTCAAACATAGCTTTTGTGTAATCAACCAGTTTATCGATCTCACTTTGATCTTCATTAAGCCACTGCATAATACCTGATAATTGATTTTGAATACCTAGCTCGGTTGCTTTAGAAAATGCCTCTCGGAGGTCATCATTAAAAGGCGCTACTTTATCTGCAATTACTTTTTCTGGAGCCGGTTTATTTTCTTCGTAACCCTTTATTGCAGCAACTGTTTTGGTTTGGCGTAAATCCATTGAAAATGCAACAAGTTGTTCATTGCCTAAACTAAGCTCTTGCGCCTCTTCAAATACCTGCTCTAAATCGCCGCTAAAAAAGGTCTTACTTACGTTTTGTAGGTTTTCCATTAATTCATTAATTGCTTCTTGCTCTTTATCATTAAGGTCGCCGTTAACTGACATTGAAAATGAAAGCTCTCTCGATTGTGATGATTCACTTACGAATGCCTCCCCTCTTTCACCACGCTGATAACTACTAGCAGACTGAGATTTAAACGCATCGGCAAAACTTATTGTTACTTCATCACCTTCTGCGGTTGTGAAACTGTACTGAGCATTATTACTTAAACTTGCGTATTGTGCTTGAGTTACCCCCACACTAGCGGGCATTGGGTTAAACAAATTATCTTCAAACTTATCAAGGCCATCAAAAATACCTTCTTTTGATTTGTTGATTCCCTCTTGGGTTTCATCGTTCAGAACGCCGGATTCTTTTAACTCATCAACAGCGTCATCAATACCTATTTGAACCCCCTTACGGGCATCACTTAGCATACCTTTTAATTTATCGTCATCGGCACCATCAGCTTTTGCTTTATTAACGGCGCCGGTAACAAAGTCGAGTACATTTTTAACAATTGCTTCAAAATCAAAAAGGGGCTTATCTGCTTTTTTTTCTTGAACAGGCAAACCCAGCTGCTCTGCCATTTTATCACCTAAAACTTTAGCAGCTAATTCTTTACCTCGTTGCTGATAGCTGTCTTGCGGAGACGCGATGGTAGGTTGTTGTACATCAGCTTTGTTGTTGAATTTGTTTATGTTCTGGCTTGGTACAAAGCCATAGTTGCCTATTTTCATGAATCGTCTCCTGAGCGTGCGTAGTTTATTATCGGCCAGGGCATAAAAAACTAAAGTAAACCGTGCAAAAAAACATCATTTATTCTAGCCAAAACTAGACAAATGCGAACCGCTCCCTACAATAGCGCCGATAAACAGATCTTAGATAAGGTAGTAACGCGAATGGCAGTTATTAAAATAGATACCACGCAGTACCAAGCGCAGTTAAGTGAAAAAGAACAGCGTATAACTTCACAGTTTCAACGTTTTGGTGTGGAGCAGCTAGAAGTATTTAGCTCGGAGCCAATTAACTACCGCCAACGTGCCGAATTTAGAGTATGGCATGATGGAGACGATCTGTTTCATATAATGTTTGATCAGCAAACTAAAGAAAAAATACGCGTTGATACGTTTGACCCTGCGGCACCGCTTATTGGTGAAATCATGCAGGTGATGATTGAAAACCTTAAACCATGCGAGGTTTTACGCCGAAAGCTATTTCAAATAGATTACCTGTCTACACTCAGTGGTGAAATTTTAGTGAGCTTGCTTTATCACAAGCCGCTTGATGATGAATGGCTACGTGAAATTAAGTCACTAAAGGCAAAACTGAGTGAAAAATATAAAATAGATTTTATTGGCCGAGCACGTAAGCAGAAAGAAGTGCTAGGTGATGACTTTGTAACAGAGCAATTAACTGTAAATGGCCAAGAACTAATTTACCAACAAGTAGAAAATAGCTTTACGCAACCTAATGCAAAAGTAAATATAAGTATGCTTGAGTGGGCACAAGATTTATGTAAACCACTTAAAAATGATTTACTAGAGCTTTACTGCGGTAATGGTAACTTTTCTATTGCGCTAGCGGGGTCTTTTAATAAAGTACTCGCAACTGAAATATCTAAATCGTCTGTTCACTCTGCTCAATATAATATTGCCAAAAACAATGTAGACAACCTAGATATTATTCGTATGTCGAGCGAAGAGTTTACTCAAGCAATGAATGGCGAACGTACTTTTTCTCGTTTAGACGGTATTGACCTTAAAAGCTATGACTGCCAAACCATATTAGTCGACCCGCCACGCGCTGGTATGGATGAGTTAACCTGTGATTTAGTGGCTAATTACGAAAACATAATTTATATATCGTGTAATCCTGACACACTGGAACGCGATTTAGATCATTTAACGCGTTCGCATAACGTTAAGCGCTTTGCGATATTTGATCAGTTCCCTTATACACATCACATAGAGTCGGGTGTTTTCTTACAGCGTAAATAACCAACCAAAATTAAAGTGCCAGTGCTTTTATAAGTGCTGGTATTTGCTCTTCACTAAATACTTGAACTCCATTCTTTATTAATAATGCTGCAGTTAAACCTAGACCTATGATTTTTACTCCGCGATGCTTTCCATCATATATTGTATTTCGTCCGCAAGAAGGGCTCGATTCTTTAAGTAAAGCAAAACGAACTTTATTTTTTTTACAAAGTTCTAGCGCTATATTAGCCCCAGTTTGAAATTGCTCTGTTACATCTTCTCCTGAATTAGTAATTACTTTCCCCTGTATTATTTCAGCAGGAGCTCTAGGAGTAGATAGCCCACCAGCCACTTCAGGACAAAAGGATATTATTTTCTTATTACTTTGCCATACCCGTAATTGTGGATGCTGTAATGTTTGTCCTTTCCCATCATAACGAACAGGCTGCCCTAGCAAGCAACTCGATACTAATATTTTTTTCATTGCTACATCCTTATAAAGCAAAAAAGCTCCTTAAGGAGCTTTTTTAGCTAAACTTACTTGTTAGCTAAGTAATTAATTAATTTACTGATATCTTCAGGTGCTGTAACACCTGATTCACGGCCTAAGTTTAATTTATACTTACCGTTTACGATAAATGTGGGCACACCACGAAGAGCACCTTTTTCTTTAAAGTATTCTTGATCGCGCTTCATCTTAGAGCTTAATGTACGAACCGAAAAGCTTTTAAATAACTTATCAAACTTATCGCCATCAACACCTTGCGCAACAAACACATCTTTCACGTCAGCTAATTCATTAAATTTAGCACGCTTAGTGTGAATATGATTAAAAATAGCTGCGATAAG
>NZ_NTLW01000255.1:0-11396 GCF_002632075.1 Pseudoalteromonas sp. ESRF-bin5
TGTGCTAGCTAAACTCAAGCTGAATTGTCGGTTAATTACTTTAGGTATATAGTAAAGTTAAGTTCTGAATAATAAATTGCCTAAACCGCTGTTAAGCGTTTTATAAAGGATAGTAAAAATAAATAACACTTTGATATTATTTATCTCTTTAAGCGGGCAATACGGCGTAATATCCAGTTCTTAGATTAAATATACTCGTAAATGAAGTTATTCGCGTATAGCTTTAGTATTTGAGCTCTGATTATATTTACGGCTAAAACAATAAAGGACATACAATGAGTATAACCGCACAAGATGAAACGTTCAGCGTACAATACATTGAAGCAGAAGATATAAGCACTGCCGCAAGTTTAATTTATCAGGCATACCATGATGACCCTGTACTAAAAACAATGCTTGGTTATGATGGAAAAAATAAAGCCGTTTACGAAAAAAAGTTACGTGCATTAATACGTGAAGAACTCAGTAGTTTTTGGCAAGAAAAGCAACCACTAATAGGACTTTATCGCAGTGGCAAATTAAAAGCAGTGTCCTGTATGTTTGATTCTTTAAGTCAACTTCAAGCTCAGCGTTATTGGCATTGGCGCTTAAAATTAATGCTGAGTGCGGGATATTTACAAACTAACCAGTTAATAGAAAAAGAACAAACTATTAGAGATACGCTAAAAGAAAAAGGCCGTTATTACTTTTTAGCTTTTATTGCAGTAGATCCTCATTTTCATGGTCAAGGGTTTGGTCGGTATTTACTCAGAGGGCTTGATGAGCTGGTAAAGGCAAATAGTGAGTCTTCTGGATTGGCAGTATTTGTAACGCGTAGTGAGCATACAGAACTTTTTAAATCTGAAGGGTTTCTGACTTTTAAACAGCTTACGTTTAACCAAGTTGCTGGTGAGTTACTATTTAAAAATGCATTGGGTTAAAAACGTAACTTATAGTGTGTAAGTTAATGCGCCCAAACGGACATGTGTCCGTGCGATATATCTTACATTAACGTGAGAGTAATCAGTTAAAGGTGGCCAATTGGTCGCCTTTTTTTATTTAAGTGCATGTTTAATATTAATTTATTGATTTTTTAATTTTTATGACAAAGAATTATTTTGTCTCACATACTACTTCCTCCTCTCGTTTACTCTAAACTTTACCTTGTCAAGAAGACATAGCTTAATGAATAAGTTACTGCCATGGATAAGGAATAGGCAAAATAGCAGATGCTAGCAGGATACAAAAAGGACAAGTTAACAAGGACAGCAAGGATGAATAGGAAGTGCAAGACGCACTAAGTGGCAGGAGCTACTTTAAGGATATAAAGGATTAAAGCTGCAGGACGCAGCCACGTACTAGGTTGCACGTGAATGCTTGGAAAGCAAAGGGACAACGCAGCAAGCACAAAGCGGCAGGGCGCTACTTCAAAGGATTAACATGGATGATGCTATAGATTTAGCCAAGCGTTAGTTTACGCGGGTTTGCCAAGGTGGCGATGGATATTGCATGAGGCAATGTGAGGGTAAACAAGGTTGTTTACTCGTTCAGGGGATGAAAAAACGGATTATAGATAGTGGATATCTAGCAGGAAGCAGTCCAATTGGGGCGTAACTTTAGTTACGCCTTAGTTTTTTGTACTACACAATTGCAATAATTTTATACATTGAAAGCATAAGGGCACTTAGATTTTGTGTGGTGGAACGACAACACTTTTTAAAAACTCATTTTCCATAATAAGCATTCCCTGATACGCATTTTCACCGTCACTTGAAAACTCAAATGAAAACTCACTTTTTATTCCCGGTTTACTACTTTTTAGAAAACCAAAACGGCGCTTAGTGCACGCAACACTCATAAGTTGCACATTTAATTGCTCACATTGACGTTTAGCATGAACATTAGCCGCTTCGGCGACTTTTCTATTTAGCCAAAACAAATAAATAACACTACCAATTAATATAAACGTCCATAAACTTGCCATTTAAGAGAATAACCTTCCAATTGCACGAGCGAGGGCTTCGCTTCGATCTTCTTTTCGTAATAAACCTAATAGGTGAGGTCGAATGGTCGGTATTGCAACTAAGTCAGCAAAAATACTTGGAAAAAGCGCCTCTATTTTTTGATGTTGAGCACAATTATCCATAAATATATGCAATCGTTCAGGGTCTTCTAACTGAACAAAACAACGTCCAGCGATTGTTAAAAGTACGTCAGAGTCGCTTTTAAGAGCTGAATTCAATGTTGCATCAACAAGCTGCGCGCATAGACCTTGTGCCTGACCTTTAGACATTGAGCGAAGTGCAGCGGTTAAAGCTATAGTATCACTATTATTAATAGCTGTTTGACCCTGCGCAAGTAAAAGCTCACTCAATGTTGTTGGTATTGCAACATGTTCGAGCATTGCACTTAGTGGCTGTAATACTTCAAGGGGTAAATGTGCCCAGGCTTTTTGTAAGTTACTTAAGTTTTGATCGTTATCTAGGCGCAGCGCAAAATCAGCAATGCCTTGTAGTGCCACACTTTGCCAATTATCAAAGCCTAATTTTGCACTAAAGTATAGCTGAGCGTACTCGTAATATTGTGAAGCAGGTTGCTTTAGTAACACTTTAACTTGCGCGTTAAATGCAGCCAGTTTATTTGCATTAGGCGTAAACACATATGGATTGTTATCAAGCTTGCCATCTGCTTTTTCACCTGTAATTTCAGTGCCAAGAGCTTGAATAACCATATCGGCAAAGTCATCACGACTTGCACTAACTAATTTACTTTGCTCATCTAGCGGGAATTTTAAAAACCACACATAGGGTTCTTTGCTCGCTTTGGCATCCCAGAACTGAATTGCTAGCCACGCATGACCAGCAAGCGGATAAGGGTAACGTACTTGGGCTTGTTCAATAGCTAAAAACTGTTGTTTATCGAGTTTAGTAATGTGCCTGCCAATATCAAAAGCCCGCCATTGCGTGCCAGCACCATCTAAAAGTTGGCCTAAGGTTGCTATTTGATCACTCATTGTTTTCCCGGTCGTTTTTAACTGCAAAATTGCGCTAATTATACGCCATAGCGAGCTTTGTGGGAACAGGGTATAATTGCTGCATAACTTATAAAGAGGGTGGTTATGTTCCAACAGACCCAAGCTTATTTAGTGCAATTAAAAGCGCTATTACAAAAGCATCAACTTTGGCAATGTGAGCCAATTTCAGCAGAAGCACTAAATTCTAGTGTTCCCTTTTGTCACGATTCGATGGCGTTTGAGCAGTGGCTACAGTTTGTCTTTATTGAAAAAATGCAGCATTTGATCACTTATAATCAACCATTACCGCGAAACTTTGCAATTGCTCCCATGGCGCAAATGACCTTGATTAATAAATCAGGTGGAAATGAAATTATAGAGGTGCTGACACAGCTAGATGCACTATTAGGAGAACCGCATGAGTGAGCGCCTAGCGCCTACTGAATACGGCGAACTCGACATTTTGTATCAAGACGAAAACTTTGTAGCCATTAATAAACCGTCAGGGCTATTGGTACATCGCTCCTTTTTAGATAAACATGAAACTCAATTTGCGATGCAAATGTTGCGCGATCAGTTAGGGCAGCACGTTTTTCCAGTTCACAGGCTAGATAGACCTACGTCGGGTGTGCTGCTATTTGCTTTAAGCTCTGAAGCCGCGCGCGATATGAATCAGTTATTCATTGAAGGTACTATTGCTAAGCGATATTTAGCTCTAGTGCGCGGATTTGCCCCTGATTCGGTTTTTTTAGATAAGCCTTTAAAAGAAGAGCTTGATAAAATTGCCGATAAATTTGCAGATCAGAATAAAGCACCTCAAGAGGCGCAAACTCAGTTTAATTGTTTGTATCAAGCTGCATTACCTATTCCAATAGGCAAATACCCAACGGTTAGGTACTCATTAGTTGAGTGTTTTCCTAAGACAGGGCGCAAGCATCAGATTCGCCGGCATTTAAAACATTTATCATTACCAATAATTGGTGATGTTAATCATGGCGACAATCAACATAACCAATTTTTTAGGGATCATTTTGAATTACGACGCTTAATGCTATTTGCAACTGAGCTGAGTTTTGTGCACCCTTATACCAACAAAGCAATAACGATAAAAGCGCCACTAGGTCATGATATGCTACAGATTTGTGAGCAACTTGGTTGGCCAAACGAAGAGAAGGATTATTAATGGCACATATTAGTATTTTTGTGGGCACTGTAAATGGTGGTGCTCAACGTTTAAGTGATGATATAGCTGCAACTATTAAGCAGGCTGGTCATAGCGCAGCGGTCATCACAGAGGCTTCGCTTGACGATATTAAAAACGCATCAAACATATTAATTGTTACCTCAACGACAGGACAGGGTGACGTGCCAAGTAACCTAGCTGGCTTATATTATGCGCTTAATAGTAGTTTTCCTATGCTTACAGATAAGCCATTTGGAGTGGTGGCTATGGGCGACAGAAGCTATGGTGATACTTTTTGCGGTGCAGGTCGAAGCTTTGATGAACTATTACGTGATTTACAAGCAAAACCTGTCGGTAACCGTTTAGAAATTGACGCGTGTGAAGATTTTGAGCCTTGGCCAGTGACAGAGCCTTGGTTAAAAGCATGGCTTGAAAAGCTCCCAGATTAATTTTTATATACCAACAAAAAAGGAGCGCATGCGCTCCTTTTTTGTTAGCTGAAATTAACTACTTCGTACATCCACTTTAAGCTTTAATTTTTGCCCCGGTTGTAAGTACTTTTGACCTGCTAAATTATTCCATTTGATAATTTCGCTTACCGTTAAATTAAACTTAGACGCAATACGCGCAAGTGAATCGCCTCTTCGTACTTTGTACGTAATCGTGCGATTAGTGCTTTTTGGTGCGCTGGTGGTTTTATTTTGTGATTTATACACTGTGAGCTTTTGATTTAAGCGCAGCACAGCGCTTTTTTTAAGTTTATTCCACTTTGCCAATTCATCCATGGTCACATCGTATTCGCGGCTGATATCCCATAAGGTATCGCCACTTTTTACGGTATGCGAAAGCTTAGTGCGTGATGTTTTATTTGCAGCCATACGCATTTGCTTTGGTAAGTGCTCGCTATTTATTGCACCATCGGTTAACGGGACTAGTAGCTCTTGTCCAATGCGTATCGTATTTGAATTAAGCTTGTTCAAAGATCTAATTGCGCTGGTGCTAGTGGTAAACTTTTTAGCAATTACAGATAAACTGTCGCCGCTTTTTACCTTGTATCGTTGCCAGCGAAGCCTATTTTTAATATCAGTATTGGCAAGCTTTTCAGAAAACTGCTGCGCTTTATCAATAGGTAAAAGCAAAGAGTGGGGGCCATTTGGATCTGTAGCCCAACGGTTAAACCCAGGGTTTAATCTGTAAAGCTCTGTTAATGTCATGTCGGCCATTTCGGCGGCAAGTGCTAGGTCTATTTGTGAGCCTACATCTACTACTTCTACTACTTGGGCGTTGATAATGGGTTTCCACGTTACATTAAATTCATCCGAACGTTTTAATAAGTCAGCTAGTGCCAGTAGCTTTGGTACGTAAGCCGTGGTTTCTCTTGGTAAATCTAATGACCAAAAATCGGTAGGCAAATGCTTTTTACGATTTTTTTTAATTGCGCGCATCAGGCGCCCTTCACCGGAGTTATAGGCGGCTATGGCATTGAGCCAATCACCTTCAAGTGTTTTGTGAAGATAAGATAAGTAATCTAGCGCTGCACGGGTTGATTGCACAATATCTCGGCGGCCGTCGTACCACCAGTTTTGTTTTAAATCAAAGCGCTCACCCGTTTGTGGCATAAATTGCCAAATCCCCGAGGCGGTTCTGTGAGAGTAGCCAAAGGGATCAAAAGCGCTTTCTACAATAGGAAGGAGCGCAATTTCGATTGGCATCTCGCGTTTTTCCACTTCTTCAACAATAAAGTGAAGGTAAGGCTCTGCACGTTTTGAAATACGGTCTAAATAACGTTGATGCTTCGCATAATAATTCCGCTCGGTCACAACCGGGCGGTTTTGAGGAACATTAATCGATAATTGGTAACGAATACGCTCCCATACATCGTCAAATACCGGCGCATCTTGTTCATCGCTATCTAGTTGTTGATATTGCGCGTTTACCATTAATGCATTGTTAATATCATTTGGGCTTGCACCTTCAAGCTTATTATTAGCTTGATTTGCGACCTGAGGGTCAGATTCTAAGGTGGTCAATGTTTGACAACCACTTAGCGCAAGCGCCAAGGTTAGTATAAGAGGAGATTTATTCATAAATACCAATACATCGGGTAAAAAACTCGGCAAATGTTACCTTTAATAAACTAACATTACCACTTTATGACAATTACAGCAGTTAGTAGAAAGTGTTCATGTATTTCAAGTTAATGATTTAAAATAATAAACTTATATGCGCTAAAAATTATCTTTGAACTTTCTCAGAGCAGCAAAGTTATGCCAAGGTTCATTGTTTTTTGTAACCGAGATAAATTCTTTAGGTACTTCCTCTATGATGGTTGGAATGTCGCTGCGCATAAACGGGTTTATTTTAAGCTCTTGGCTTATAGTGGTTGGCAGTGAAATTTTATCTTCTTTCCTTAACTCATCTACCAGCTCACTGTGTGCAAGTAACGATGGATTACGAGGCTCAACGGCTTTAGCAAAAGTTAAATTAGCTTGTGTATATTCGTGGGTGCAAAACACTTTACACCCTGCTGGTAGCATTTTTAATTTGTTTAGAGAATGCCACATTTGTTCACTAGTACCTTCAAATAAACGCCCACAGCCACCACTGAATAATGTATCACCAGTAAATGCCATGTTGTCATTCACAAAACAAATGTGATCAAGTGTATGCCCTGGAGTTGTGAGCACTTTAAAGTTGATGCCTAAAACATCAATACTATCGCTATCAACCAGTGGATGCGTCACTCCTTTAAAGGGGCTATTTTTAGGTCCATAAACTTTTATTGTTGGGTCATCTTTTACTAGCTGCGCAACACCATCGGTATGATCGTAATGATGATGGGTAATTAAAATGCCACCCAGTGTTAAGTTTTCTGCTGCGAGATGAGCTAGCACAGGCTCAGCCTGACCAGGATCAACGACCCATGCTTCAGCGTTGCCTTCAGTGGTTAAACACCAAATGTAATTATCTGAAAAGGCTTTAATTGCTTTGACTTGCACCATGTTAAATTGCTCTATAAAGTGACATTTAACGCATAGTATAACGAGCTCATAAAATGAAACCAGCCCTTAGTTTTCAAGAAGGACCCAAACCACTGTCGTGGCAACAGTTTCCTCACGGGGATTACTTGCAAGCTGATATTGAACGTAAAATGCAATATTGGCTACCACGCATGTTTGGTTACCATATGCTTAAGTTAGGTAACTTAAGCGGTGAGTTAAATACAAGTTTAAGTACTATTAAGCACCAGGTGTGTGTCGCTGAGCCCGGACCATATACAGGGGTAGTGGCCGATATAGATGAATTGCCTTTTTACGAACATAGTGTTGACGCGTGTATTTTAAGCCATTGTTTAGAGTACCACTCTGACCCACATCACATTTTACGCGAAGCTCATCGAACACTCATACCTGGCGGTTACGTTCTAATTACCGGGTTTAATCCGCTCAGCCTGTGTGGGTTGGCTCAAATGTTGCCGTTTAGCGGGCAAAAGTTACCATGGACAGGACGATTTTTTACCCCAGCAAGGGTAAAGGATTGGCTGAATTTATTGGGTTTTGAAATTGTAAGTGACGAGCGGTTTATTTATTCATCACTAGCTAGGGGAAACAGGTTATCACGGTTTGAATTTTGGCGAGCATTTGCCAAGCAGTATTTAAAACCTATGGGCAGTGTTTATATGCTGGTGGCTCGAAAACGCGTTGCGCCCCTTACACCCATAAAGCCTAAGTGGCACGCACGGCCACAATTTGTGCCTGTAAAAGGGGCGGGGCTTAGGCAAACTTCAAAGCAGCATTACAAAACGTGCGACCAAAAAAGTGATAACTATTAGCATCAAGTAAATTAAGGCTGGTAGCCCACATCTTCGAGTAAATCTGTGCTGCCAGCTGCATCACGAGCTAAATCGTCGACAATTTCGTTGTACTTATGGCCGCTATGACCTTTAACCCACTTCCAATTTACTGTGTGTTTGCTGCAAGCTGCATCTAGGCGTTTCCATAAGTCCACATTTTTAACTGGCTTTTTAGCTGACGTTATCCAGCCGCGTTTTTTCCAGTTTGAAATCCATGACTCGATACCTTGTTTTACGTATTGACTATCGGTAGTAAGGTTTACAACACAAGCACGGTTAAGTGATTCAAGTGCCACTATAGCCGCAAGCATTTCCATGCGATTGTTTGTAGTGAGCTTATAGCCTTGGCTTAATTTTTTTTCATGGGCGTCATAAATCATAAAAATACCATAACCACCGGGGCCTGGATTACCTAAACATGAGCCATCGGTGTAAATCTCTACGGTTTTTTGCACTGTTTTACCTTGATCTTATGTACAATAAAGTGATTATAGAAAGATACCAGAGTCAGGCTTAATTCGATATGGCACGCAGACAAATAGTTTTAGATACAGAAACAACCGGCATCGACCCTAAACAAGGGCACAGAATTATAGAGATTGGTTGTGTAGAGTTAGTAAATCGTCGTTTAACGGGTAATAACTTTCATGTTTATATTAATCCGCAACGTAGCATAGAAGAAGAAGCGATTGACGTTCACGGTATTACCAATGAGTTTTTACGCGACAAACCGCTTTACCGCGATATTGCACAAGAGTTTTTTGATTATATAAAAGGTGCTGAACTTGTAATTCATAATGCCCCGTTCGATGTGGGCCACATGGATAATGAATTTGCATTGCTTAATCAAGGTTTTCCAAATACGCATGATTACTGTCAAGTTCTCGACACGCTTAAAATGGCGCGTGACTTGCATCCAGGACAAAAGAATAACCTTGATGCGTTATGCCGACGTTACGACATAGATAACGCTAAACGTACCTTGCACGGGGCGTTACTGGATTCTGAAATTTTAGCTGATGTTTATCTTGCCATGACAGGCGGACAAACAAAGTTAAACTTAAATCAAAATAAAGATGATGGTAGTGAGCAACAGCAAGGCGGCATAAGACGTTTAAACAGTGAAAGAGCGCCATTGGTAGTATTACGCGCTACAGATGAAGAGCAAAGCGCACACGAAGCCAGATTGGATCTTGTAAATAAAGAAGGCGGCCAATGCCTATGGCGCGCTGAATAAGGCCTTATAATGAGAATAATGTATTTTGTAACCGTGTTATGTGCACTCAGTTTGTTATCAGGTAACGCATATAGCGCAGAGCAAGTTGAAGTTTTAAAACGGGATGGCCTACAAAATGAAATCCCCTTACTCGACAACCGCTTTCGAATTGACAGCCAAATAGACGAAATCACATTACTCTTTTTCAGAAAACCAGGGACACCTGCCGTTATTTTAGTTAGGCCTGATGGTAGTAAGTATTTTGCCACCAACGCCGTTAGGGATACTAATATTGAATGGTTTGACGAACTTAGCTATGACCTTGTCACCATAAAAAAACCAATGCCAGGTCCTTGGCAAGTTATAGGGAGTATTTTACCAGATAGCAGAATTGTTGTATTGGGTGAAATATCACTACAGGCAGAGCCATTACCTCCCATGCTTTTTAGAGGCGAAACGATAAAAGTAACTGGCCAAATTTTAAATGACGGTGAACCGATTAACGCTAATCTATTTAGAGATGTGGTTAGTCTTAATGTTGACTTTGTAAGTACGAATAACGATAGCTTTGCAAACTTTGGCGCAGGTACACAAGAAGTCGCCGAATTTAAAGACGACGGGCGTGGATTTGATGAACGTCCAAAAGACGGCGTATTTACCGGTGAGTTTAAACTTGTGTTTCCGGAAGGTGAGTGGACCCCTGAACTTTACATTTCTACTCCTTTACTGCAGCGCAGAATCGTGCAAGACACCATTATTGTTCACGAACCTCCCTTTGGTTTTAATATCGCGCTTGCAGATGAAAATATTGATGAACATAAATTAACGATCACAACAGACAACAAAATAGTTAAACCAGAGACCGTTATTTTTCAGGGTAAGATTTATTACCCTAACAACGAAGAGCAAATGTTTACTATAAACGCTGCGCCAGGTGAGACAAGAGAGTTAATAATTAAAAACTATGACTGGGGGCGCTACAGTGTAGAACTGTCTGTATTTGGTACTAATAACAACGGCCGTGAATTTATGGCCACTTTACCAACCTATAAATTTGAAATAGCCCGGCCAATAGAAGCGGTACCAGAAGTTGACCCTGCAACCGTTGTTGAAGCTGAGCAAACCACACCCATTGAGCCGGAAGAAGAAAAAATGGCCACATCCACCATTGTGGGCTTAATAATTGGCGGTAATATTTTAATTATACTGCTCGGCTGGTTAGCTATTCGAATATTTGTGCAAAAAAAGCCGATTAAAATTAAACTATCGTTACCTTTTTTAAATAAAAAGAAACACGCGAACCAAGATGTTGACGACACAGAAAAAAATCAAGTAGACAAAAATGGTTCAAAAAATGACAAATTAGGTGAAATTTTAAACCTTTCGATGTCAGATGACTAAAAAACCTGTAAAAAAACAAAAAAGCCCTTGACGAAATAGGGGCTGGTTCGTATTATTCACGCCGCTGTCAGGGAGACCTAAACAGCAACGAAAATGCGGAGTGGTAGTTCAGTTGGTTAGAATACCGGCCTGTCACGCCGGGGGTCGCGGGTTCGAGTCCCGTCCACTCCGCCAATTTTCGACAATTTGTAAGTATGCGCTGGAGTGGTAGTTCAGTTGGTTAGAATACCGGCCTGTCACGCCGGGGGTCGCGGGTTCGAGTCCCGTCCACTCCGCCAACACTTGCACAACATATGGTTGTAAAACATATTCTTATTATGGAGTGGTAGTTCAGTTGGTTAGAATACCGGCCTGTCACGCCGGGGGTCGCGGGTTCGAGTCCCGTCCACTCCGCCAACACTTGCACAACATATGGTTGTAAAACATATTCTTATTATGGAGTGGTAGTTCAGTTGGTTAGAATACCGGCCTGTCACGCCGGGGGTCGCGGGTTCGAGTCCCGTCCACTCCGCCAATAAGAAAAAATAACAGTTTAAATACGCGCTGGAGTGGTAGTTCAGTTGGTTAGAATACCGGCCTGTCACGCCGGGGGTCGCGGGTTCGAGTCCCGTCCACTCCGCCAACTATTTAAACAACGTTATATTACAAAATTTGTATGCTGGAGTGGTAGTTCAGTTGGTTAGAATACCGGCCTGTCACGCCGGGGGTCGCGGGTTCGAGTCCCGTCCACTCCGCCAACAAATTAAGTAAT
>NZ_NTLW01000159.1:0-11737 GCF_002632075.1 Pseudoalteromonas sp. ESRF-bin5
GCGGGTGTATCTGTTGGTGGGCGTACAGGTTTAACTGCAGTGGTAGTTGGTTGCTGCTTTTTGCTAATGATGTTCTTTGCACCGTTAGCTAATATGGTACCAGCTTATGCAACAGCGGGCGCAATCTTATATGTTGCTGTACTTATGCTACAAAACCTAAAGTTTGTGGACTGGGACGATATGACTGACGCTATTCCAGTAGCCGTTGTGCTGTTAATGACGCCGCTTACGTTTTCAATTGCGCATGGTATTGCGCTTGGTTTTATTTCATATACGGCGGTTAAGTTGCTTTGTGGTAAACGCAGTGAAATAACAATTAGTGTATGGATATTAACCGTGTTATTTATTGTTAAATTCGCGTTTTTATCATAAATAACAAAGTTTTGTTTTGATATATAACTACCAGCGACGTTATGTGATTTATCCCTGTTGGGGAAGCTAAACTCTCGGTTATAAAATTTAATGCTAAAAAAGCCCATACATAGTATGGGCTTTTTTTATTATTCAGTGGAAAGCTGCTGTTACCATTTCTTTTTTGGAGCAAACAGCACATCTAAATCGTCTTGTTCTTGCTCGTTTTTCTTTTTTAGGGCGCTTGCGTTAGATGCTTTTAGCTCGACGCTAATTTCCTCTAAGTAACGTTCCACTTCTTGGCGTTTAGCATTTACATATTCGTCTGAATAAGGCACTGCACTAAGCGTTGCGTAGGCTTTTTCAAAATATTGTCTAGCAGAGCCAACCATACTCGCAGAACGTGCCGAAATACCGCGTTTAATTTGGCTTTCTATATTTATTTTAAGCTGCAATTTCTCAAGTAGTTTGTCTTCGCCTGTAAATACTTGGCTATTAACACGGCCCTTAGTGTGTTCAGAACGTAGGATCACACGTAATTTTTTAATCCCTTGAATTAGCGCAACAAGCTGTTTGTCGTTACTTGGTAATGCTAATGACTCACTACTGGTTCCTTGCACCGGGTTAGAGAGATGCTGTTTCATTTCTTCTAAGCGGCTCTTTAGCGCTTTTGAGGTTGGCGAATGCGTAACCATTGTTTTGAGTGCTTCGGCAATTCGGCTTTGTAGAACCCTAATAACGTTTTCAGATAGCGGAATATTAGCCTGGTTCATTAATGCTTCTTCAGTTTCTTCAATGATCGCCTTTTGTTTTGTGAGTTCTTTTCGGCGCTCATTTTCTTGTTTTTCTTTGTGTTGCTGAACAGCACTTACCCAAAGTGCAATCACAACCAAAGCAACTATAAGGACAATTATAATAGACACGATCATGGTGTAATTCTCGGATTCATAACCTAATTTTTTAATATTACATTAAATATAAGCCATCGGGGTAGTTTTGCGCGAATTAACTTCAAATTAGGTAAATTAACTGTCGTTAAATATAAGGACTATGAGATTAATTCGTCTAATCTTGGCTACCTCAAGTATATTTATTATGCTAGCCTTGAGCACCACTTCGATAAATGCACGCTATAAGCTTAATCAACGCTACCAGTAAAACTGATCTAGCTTTATAGAATTGCCTTTATTTATAATAAATTACAACGTAAAAATGCAACCATGAAATTACAACAACTCAGATACATAGTAGAAGTACAAAATCATAAATTAAATGTTTCAGCAACGGCTGAGAGTTTATTTACCTCACAGCCTGGTATTTCTAAACAAGTACGTATGTTAGAAGATGAGTTAGGTGTTCAAATTTTTGGGCGAAGTGGCAAGCATTTAACGCATGTAACTAGTGCCGGTGAAGATATTATAAATATCTCGCGTGAGATACTTTCAAAGGTAGAAGGTATAAAAGCGGTAGCTAACGAGCACACATTACCAGACCAAGGTAAGCTCAATATAGCAACAACGCACACTCAAGCACGTTATGCTTTACCTAGTGTGATTCAGGGGTTTATGAAAAAATACCCTGCAGTATCATTGCACATGCACCAAGGTACACCACAACAAATATCTGATGCCGCAGCAAGGGGCGATGCCGATTTTGCCATTGCAACTGAAGCGCTTCATTTATACTCTGATTTAGTTATGTTGCCTTGTTATCATTGGAATCGCAGTATTGTTGTTGCAAAGGATCATCCACTTGCTAAAAAAGCCAATAGTTTAACGGTAGCAGATATTGCCGAATACCCGCTAATTACTTATGTATTTGGTTTTACGGGTCGCTCTGAATTAGACAAAGCATTTAGCGCCCATGGGTTAGAGCCGCATATTGTATTTACGGCGACTGATGCCGATGTAATTAAAACCTATGTTCGTTTAGGGCTTGGCGTAGGGGTAGTGGCTTCAATGGCGATTGATGAAATCACTGATACTGATTTAGTCTGCATTGATGCAAGTCACTTATTTGAAGCTAGCACTACAAAAATTGGCTTTAGAAAAGGCAGCTTTTTACGTACTTATATGTATGACTTTATAGAACGATTTGCGCCGCATTTAACTAAAGAGCGAGTGGAGCGCGCGAGTTTATTACGTAATCAAGATGATGTAGATAAGTTATTTGAAGATATAGAGTTACCTGTAAAGTAGCACTGGGTCTGATAACAAAAAAACCGACTATTTATTAATAGTCGGTTTTTTTGTTTAAGGTTAGCCTAACACTCAATAATGTTAACGGCTAAACCACCGCGCGCGGTTTCTTTGTATTTTGTTTTCATATCATTACCTGTTTCAAGCATGGTTTTTATTACTTTATCAAGTGATACTTTTTGCTCGCCACTACCACGAATTGCCAATCGAGAAGCATTGATGGCTTTTATAGCCCCCATCGCATTACGTTCAATACAAGGAACTTGCACTAAGCCGCCAACAGGGTCGCACGTTAAACCTAAATTATGCTCCATGCCTATTTCAGCTGCGTTTTCAACTTGTACAACATTACCACCCACAATTTCAGTTAATGCTCCGGCGGCCATTGAACAAGCAACACCCACTTCGCCTTGGCAGCCCACTTCGGCACCCGAAATAGACGCATTTTTTTTATATAAAATACCAATTGCAGCGGCTGTTAGTAAATAACGCGTGGCAATGTCGCGGTCTACTTCTTTTACAAATGTATGATAGTACATAAGCACAGCGGGTAGAATGCCTGCAGCACCATTAGTGGGGGCTGTTACCACTCGTCCACCGGCGGCATTTTCTTCATTAACGGCAAGTGCAAATAGATCGACCCAATCCATTGCTCTGAGTGGATCGTTGCTCACTTCGATATTCAGTTTTAAGAATAGGCTGGGGGCACGTCGTTTTACTTTTAAACCGCCAGGTAAAATTCCTTCAGTACGCATTCCGCGCTCAATACAGGCTTTCATTACTTGCCAAATATGAAATAACTCATCTTTTATAGCGTCTTCGGTTCGAAGTGTGCGTTCGTTTTTCATCATCAAGCTAGATACACTCAGGCCTGAGTCTTTACACATTTCAAGTAGCTCTTTTGCGCTACTAAAAGGGTATGGCGCTGGGTTTTCTTCTCTAATATCGAGCGCTGCTTGCTTTTCGTTTTCAAATTCTTCGTCGGTAACAATAAAGCCGCCGCCGATAGAGTAGTACACTTTGCTATAAAGCTTTTCACCATTATTTGAAGCAATAATCTCCATTGCATTAGAGTGCTTTGGGAGCGTTTTACGACGATGAAAAACAATAGCACCTTGCTTAGGAAAGTTGGCTTTGTGTGTTTGGTTTAAATAAATAACTTGTTCTTGCTCGATAGTTAATAAAATATCATCGACTAAATCGGCATCGATTGTTTCTGGGTCATAGCCTGCTAAGCCAAGTACAACAGCTTTGCCAGAACCATGACCTATACCTGTTTGACCTAACGATCCATATAACTCTACTTTTATATCGGTAACACTTTTCAATAGCTGTTTTTCATGGAGTTCATTAACAAATAAGCGTGATGCGCGCATTGGGCCAACGGTGTGTGATGACGAAGGGCCAATACCAATGCTAAACATATCAAATGCACTGATCATAGTGTGTGTCTCTTATTAATTTACTCAGCCCGAGGCTGCTCTTTGAACGGTCGAGCATAATAACGCGGAATTGTTAGCATGTAACTATTATTAACGAAGATTTAAACTGGTAAGGCTAGTTGTTTTGTAAAGTTTTTTATAATGCTAGCAGTTGCTCCCCAAAGTAACCCATGGGGGGTAACAAACCCCTGCAGGGTGATTTCTTTACCAAAACGTTGAAATGGCAAAGGTTGCCAGTTAGCTTCAGTACTTAATTCATCCAAGGAGAGTAAAAAGCTAGCCTGTACTTCATTGTGATCGTTTACCCACTGCGTATTTTTATTCAAAACACATACGTAGGGACGAATACTAAACCCAGTTAAGGTGGAGTACTCTGGTAAATTGCCAAGGATATTTACATCTTTGTGCGCAATGTTTAACTCTTCTTTCAATTCACGTAGTGCCGTTGTACGAAGCGTTTTGTCGCTTGCCTCAAATTTACCACCGGGTAAGCAAATTTCACCTGGGTGATGATGCAAATAAGTAGGGCGCTTACACAGTAAAATATGTGCATGCCCAGCTACATCTATAATGGGCAGCATAACGGCACTGGCGCGTTTATTTCGAGAGTCTTTTATTTGATTTGGCGCAGCGGTTGGGCTTAATTGAAAACGCGTTTTAATGAAGTCACTATTCAAGATCACCTACTCTTTAATAAAGGTAAAATTTTATTTACCTTATCGTAAGTCTCTTGGTATTCCAATTCGACTTTAGAATCAGCGACAATTCCGCCTCCGGCCCAACAGTAAATATGCTGCTCATAACAAACTAAAGTTCGAATAGTAATACTTGTATCCATATTACCACAGGCGCTTAAATAACCTATAGAGCCACAGTAAACACTGCGCTGATGAGGTTCTAGTTCCTCTATAATTTCCATCGCGCGTATTTTGGGTGCTCCAGTAATAGACCCCCCAGGAAAAGCGGCCTCGAGTTGATCAACGGCTGTTTTATTAATATCAAGTTCGGCGGTCACTGTACTTACTAAATGGTGTACAGCCGGAAAACTTTCAATTGCAAATAAAGAAGGCACTTTAACGCTGCCGGGTTTGGCTACTTTACCTAGGTCGTTACGAAGTAAATCTACAATCATCACGTTTTCTGCGCGATCTTTGGATGAGTTTGCAAGTTTTAACGCTTGTGCACTATCTTCGTGGGCGTCAGCTTTACGTGCAAGTGTCCCTTTTATTGGCTTAGTTTCTACAATATTGTTGTGGATCGATATAAAGCGCTCAGGCGAAATTGACAAAATAGCGCCTGCAGGATGATTAATAAAACTTGAAAAAGGCGCTTTATTAGCTTCGCGTAATTTAACATACGCTGACCAAGGGTCACCGCTATATTGGGCTTTAAAGCGCTGAGCTAGATTAATTTGATAACAATCACCGCTTGTTAAATAGTCTTCAATTATAGCAAACTTTTTGGCGTATTGGGTTTGGCTCATATTAGAGAACCACTCAGACGTTAACTCAAACTTTGCGTCAATTGGAGTTGATGCTAGATATTTCTCGTAAAGCGCGCGTCTTTCAACATGTGGCTGTGAAACATAAAACCACGCATTTTGCTGTCTATCAAAAATGAGTGCATCTAAATAAAGGCCTACAGCCATTTGCGGTAAATTTATATCTTGCTCTGCTATGGTTGGCATTTTTTCAATTATACGACCCAAGTCATAGCCGAAATAACCTAGCCAACCTCCATTAAAGGGCAAGTCAAAAGGTGCTTTTGTGTTACTGAGTTTGCGCAAATGGGTATTCATTATTTCAAAACAGGTTAGCTCACTTGGCTCGCCATTGAATAATGTTTTGTTATCGCTCACTTCAAGCAAGTGTTCAGGTTCTATGGAAATTATGTCGTAGCGACTATTTACATGGTCGCTATTAGCAGAGTCGAGCAGTATGGCGTGAGGCAGATGAGAAAAATGCGAAAATACATCAATACAATTTTGTGTTATTGATAATTTTATACAATTATTTTTATTGTTTAGCATTTACTACCCCTATAAGAACTGGCTCGAAACGGGCTGGGAGGGTATCATAAGTCAAATTTTTTTGGCAGCGTTTAGTATAAAATCAACGTTGTAATTAAAACAGTACAAACCACCGTCACCGGTTTGGTATAGATTACGCTTAAGCGTAAAGCTAACTTAAGGAACCATTATGAGTACAATCCGTCAGCAAGACTTTATTGATAGCATTGAAGATGCATTGCAATATATTTCGTTCTACCATCCACTTGATTTTGTTCAAGCATTAGAAAAAGCTTACAACAAAGAACAAAGTAAAGCTGCTAAAGATGCTATTGCGCAAATTTTAATTAACTCGCGTATGTCGGCTGAAGGCAAGCGTCCGCTTTGTCAAGATACAGGTATTATTACGTGTTTTGTAAAAGTGGGTATGGATGTTAAGTGGGATAAAACAGACTTAACAGTTCAACAAATGGTTGATGAAGGTACTCGCCGTGCGTATTTGAATCCAGATAACCCGCTTCGTGCTTCTATTGTTGCAGACCCTGCTGGTACTCGTAAAAACACAAAAGATAATACACCTTCGGTTGTTCACATCGATTTGGTAGCTGGTGGCGAAGTAGAAGTCATGGTTGCAGCAAAAGGTGGCGGCTCTGAAAACAAAAGTAAAATGGTTATGTTAAACCCTTCAGACGATGTTGCTGCCTGGGTAGAAAAAACACTGCCTACAATGGGTGCTGGTTGGTGTCCACCAGGCATGCTGGGTATAGGTATTGGTGGCACAGCAGAAAAAGCTGCAGTAATGGCTAAAGAGTCATTGATGGATCCGGTTGATATCCATGAGCTTATGGAGCGTGGGGCGGAAACTACAGAAGAAAAGCTTCGTCTAGAAATATTCGAACGTGCAAACAAACTAGGTATTGGTGCACAAGGCCTGGGCGGGTTAACAACGGTTGTTGATATTAAAATTAAAACCGCTCCTACCCATGCAGCTTCAAAACCAGTGGTGATGATCCCTAACTGTGCAGCAACTCGTCACGTGCACTTTACTTTGGATGGTTCAGGTCCTGCTGATTTAAAAGCGCCAAAGCTTGAGGATTGGCCTGAAGTGACTTTTGAAGTGGGTGAGGGGACACGTCGTGTAAATTTAGACACGCTGACGAAAGATGATGTTCAAGAATGGAAAATGGGTGAAACCGTTTTACTTTCAGGCACCATTTTAACTGGCCGTGATGCAGCGCATAAACGTTTGCAAGACATGATCAATTCTGGCGAAGGCTTACCTGAAGGCGTTGATTTTGATAACAAATTTATATACTACGTTGGCCCTGTAGACGCTGTTGGTGATGAAGCGGTAGGCCCAGCAGGCCCAACTACAGCAACACGTATGGATAAATTTACCGATATGATGCTAGAAAAAACCGGCATTGTAGGCATGATTGGTAAAGCAGAGCGCGGCCCTGCAACGGTTGAATCAATCAAAGAGCATAAATCTGTTTACTTGATGGCTGTAGGTGGTGCTGCGTATTTAGTATCTAAAGCGATTAAAAAAGCGCGTGTAGTTGCGTTTGAAGATTTAGGTATGGAAGCGATTTACGAGTTTGAAGTTGAAGACATGCCTGTAACGGTTGCAGTAGATAGCGAAGGTGCCAATGCACATACGCAAGGTCCTGCGATTTGGAAGGCAAAAATTGCTGAGCTTGATAGCAAATTAAAGTAATTGTTATCTTTGTTTATGAAGCGAGCCTTGTGCTCGCTTTTTTATTTTAAAATCATCAATATTGAGTGAAAACTGATCTTACCAGTTGTGTGGTAATTGTTTATATAAATATAAATCATTAAATAACAATTGCTTGCGTGTTAATGGTGGATGTATTAAAAACTTTACGGAAAAACCAATGGTTACGCTAACGTAAACGTAAAGAAGTGTACCCTTGTGTTATTTTAGTTTTAATGTCTATTTTTGTGATTTATTTTAAATTTTTTATTTGTTAATAAGTTATAAGTTGATTATTTAATTTAATCACTTGGTGTTTGTTAGCTTTATCATCTTGATGTGTGGCGAACACTATCTTGAAGTGGTAAAGTCTCGACAATTTCCAGCGCGTACACCCTCTCACGGGTCAATTTTTCGGAGTATTTTAAGTGGCTGTGTTTAATCAAGTTGAATTTGATAACCATGAACAAGTAGTCTTTTGTTCTGACAAAGAGTCAGGTTTAAAAGCAATTATTGCTGTGCATAGTACCAAGTTGGGGCCTGCTGTTGGTGGGTGTAGAATGTGGGATTACGCTAAAGATGAAGACGCAGTGTATGATGTTTTGCGTTTATCAAAAGGGATGACTTACAAAAATGCGGTTGCGCGCCTTCCTTTTGGTGGTGGAAAATCTGTCATTATTGGTAACGCCAAAGAAATTAAATCGGAACAACTTTTTCATGCATTTGGTCGCCAATTAGAGCGTTTAAATGGTAGCTATTACTCAGCAGAAGACGTCAATATTACGTGTGCCGACGTTGCTTTAATGAACAAAGAAACAAATTACGTTCTTGGCCTTGAAGGCAAAAGTGGAAACCCATCTCCCTTTACTGCATACGGTACTTTTTTAGGTATTAAAGCTGCACTGCAGCATCAACGCGGCCACCAAGACTTCTCAGGCATAAAAGTAGCTGTACAAGGTTTAGGGGCTGTTGCTTACGGCTTGTGTAAGCACTTAGCTGATGCAGGTGCTAAGTTGTTTGTGACAGATATAAACCAGGTTGCAATTGATCGTGTTGTTAACGATTTTGGTGCAACAGCGGTTGGTATTGATGACATTTATGACTTAGATGTAGATGTGTATGCACCCTGTGCATTAGGCGCAACCATAAACGATGACACTATACCTCGTATTAAAGCAACCATTATTGCTGGTTGTGCTAATAATCAGTTAGCACAATCACGCCATGGTGAAATTATTCGTGAAAAAGGCATTTTGTATGCGCCAGATTACGTTATAAACGCAGGGGGTATTATTAATGTTTATTACGAAACTGCGCCAGAAGGTTATACCGTTGAGGCCTCTAATAAACACGTTGAGGGTATTTTTAATACGCTAACAGAAATTTTTGCTCGCAGCGAAAAAGAGCAAAAATCGACGCACTTAATTGCAGATGAGCTTGCTCAAGAAATAATACAAAATGGCCTTTAGATTTATATTTAGGTCTTGAAGAAAGGGGACGCATTAGCGTCCCCTTTTTTGTTATTAATGCTATTTTTATGAAACAACGTTACACTTTATTTTTAATTAAGTGTGGTATGTATAATGACGTCAACTTCGAATATGCAGCCTATCGACTTTGATAGCTGGCCTCGTAAACAACATTTTGAACTATTTAAAAATTTTACCCAGCCATACTTTAATGTGTGTGTTCAGCTAAACGCACAAACACTGTTTGATTACTGTAAGGCTCAAAATATATCGTTTTTTCAAGCCTATGTTTATTGCACACTAAAAGCTTGCTTCGCTTATGAACCAATTATGTTACGAATTATAGAATCCAAGCCCTGGTTACTTACAAGCATCCGTGCAAGTGTTGTTGAACTTGATGAAGACGAGTGCTTTGTATTTAGTTATTTTGATTATTTGGGCTCTTTCAAAGAGTTCTCAGCCAATAGCGACAAAGTAAGTAAACAATCTAAGTCAAACTCACTATTTAGCGACGCATTTGCCAATACAGAGGGGCAAGCTGATTTAATTCATATATCTGTTTTACCATGGCTTAATTTTAGCGCTTTTTCACATGCATTTAGCGAAGGGCAAAGTTTAGGGATCCCTAAGTTTGTATTCGGTCAATACGACAAACAAGCTGGCACGATGCCACTATCTGTTGACGTACATCACTCTTTAATGGATGGCCTACACGTTGCGCGCTTTGTAAAGGTGTTACAAGCTGAGTGTGATCATTTTAAATGTAAATGACGGTGATAAAAGAGTATTTTAAAATCTATAGTAACCACAGCAGTTGAAAATTCATCCCGGTGAACATATTTATAAAGGCATATATATGTTAAGGGTATTGCCATGATAAATGGACTGTTAATTGGTGTTTTAGTGTTATTTGTGGCGATACTTTGGCAATGGCCTTCTATTCAAGCCTCCCTTTGGCGCAATAAGTATCAACGTATGGGTTTAAGCTCTCAGCAAAAAGATATCTTACTGCGCTGTATGCCTATTTACCGAAAGATGACGGATGCTGATAGAGCCAAACTTGAGAGACATATTGTTTGGTTTTTAAATGAAAAACGCTTTATTGGCTGCGATGGATTAAAGCTCACACCTGCCATGAAACTTATTGTTGCTGCTGATGCCTGCGTACTCGTGCTTAACAAACCGTGGCCTCTTTATACTAATGTAAAAGAAATATTATTGTACCCAAGTGCTTACTATGCCCCACAAGCCACGCGAGATAGCGCCGGCTTAGTCAGTTATCATAATACGGTGAGGCAAGGTGAATCGTGGCCTGGGGGAACATTGGTACTCAGTTGGCATGATGTATTAGAAGGAAGCCGCTTACCCAGTGATGGGCATAACTTGGTGTTTCACGAATTTGCTCATCAGTTAGATCAGGAAACAGGTAAAACAACAGGTACGCCACTTTTAAAAAGCTCGGCGGATTATAAAGAGTGGGCAAGGGTATTTAGTCGTGCCTTTACGCAGCTTAAAAGTCATGTGGCGTATAGTATGCCTCACGTTATTCATAGTTATGGCGCAACAAACGAGGCCGAATTTTTTGCGGTGATCACCGAAACCTTTATTGAAAAACCAGCAGAGTTACGACGCTACGATCCAGAAATATATAGAATGCTGGTTAACTACTATCAATTTGACCCCATTTCTTGGCATTAAACGTAATAAACTGCGCTTTATCAAATAACGCTGGTAACTTTTGGTTGTTTTTGTTGCAATCGGTTAAAACACACAGCAACAATAATAAGCGAGAAAGTTATGAAGAAATTGCTGCATACGGCGTTGGCTTTGTCAGTGTCATTAGCTCTTGGGCAAGCACATGCTGAATCAACCGATAAAAAAGATGAACAAAAATGGCAAGTAGATTCTCCTAAAGGGCAATTTGTTGACGCTAAAATTAGCGTAGAACAAGGCACATGGATGAACATTGATATTAGCCCAGATGGCAAAACCATTGTATTTGACTTACTAGGCGACATTTACACAATGCCAATGAGTGGCGGTACTGCAACACAATTAACCTCTGATATAGCATGGCAAATGCAACCTCGTTTTAGCCCCGATGGTAAACACATTGCGTTTACTTCTGATCAAGGTGGCGGCGACAATATTTGGGTTATGGATTTAAACGGTGAAAACCAAAGTGCAGTAACCAACGAAACGTTTAGACTATTAAATAGTCCAGCGTGGAGCCCTGATGGCGATTTTTTAGTGGCGCGTAAACACTTTACGGCTAGTCGTTCACTAGGTGCTGGTGAAGTATGGCTATACCATAAAGCAGGTGGTAAAGGGGTTCAGCTGACTAAACGCGAGAACGACCAAAAAGATTTAGGTGAGCCAATGTTTTCACCTGATGGGCGTTATGTGTATTTTTCTCATGATGCTACACCAGGTAAAACGTTTCACTATTCAAAGGATTCTGTAGCGGGGATATATAAAATTAAGCGCTACGATCGTGAAACAGGTGAAATAGAAACAATTATTGATGGTATGGGTGGCGCAATTAGACCAACTCC
>NZ_NTLW01000297.1:0-10109 GCF_002632075.1 Pseudoalteromonas sp. ESRF-bin5
TGAGAATTGTTATCTGCCGATAAAGACACTTCAGGTACAACCAAGTAAGGGTAGCCACCCCCAATCGAAAAGCTCACATCATTAGCAAAAGCAGAACCCGAACCAAGTGATAGAACCAGTAGTAATATTTTTGTATTCATAATATTCCTTTTGAGTAAGGATAAATCGTACTCAATTGAGGAACAAAGGGCAATAAAACAAATGTTCGTTAATGTAACAAACTGATAAGAGGCGCTTACATTTTAGCAAGTATGTTATCGCTGGCCGCTTCTATTAAATCAAGTACGTTTTCAAAGCCGTCGTCACCACCGTAATAGGGATCAGGTATGGCACTTGTGCTTTGCTCCCCGTACTCTAAAAACAACGCTAACTTATAGTGTAAATGCGTTGGGCACTGCTCTTTTAAATCAGTTAAATTTTGTTTGTCGGCTGCTAAAATTAAATCAAACTCGTTAAAGTCGCTAGTGCGAACTTTACGCGAGTGTATTCCTTTAAAGCTATAGCCGCGCTTTTCACCCGCCGCCATTGAACGGCTATCGGGGGATTTTCCTTCGTGATAGCCAATTGTACCTGCAGAATCGACCACCACCTTTACACCCAAGGCTTTTGCACGCGCTTTTAAAACCGCCTCAGCAGTAGGTGAACGGCAAATATTACCTAAACATACAATCAGTACCTTTTTCATAGCGGCTCCTTAAATTAGGCTTTAAAACTGTTTTAATATGCTCTCTTCGTAATCGTCAGCATTTAGCGTTAAATTAAACTGCGCAGCAACCGAATCTAACTCAGCTTGTTTAATGGCTAGGTCTTCCATTGTTATGAGGTTGTCGTCTAGCTGCCACAATAAACGCGAGCCCGCATAACTGTAATGAATGGCTAATAGTGCAGCGGGGTTACCTTCGCGCCCAGCAGCTTTTAACTTTGGCATTTTACGGGTTATTTTATTAAGTGCCTGTTTTAGCTCCCATACATAAACCACTTCGGTCATGTAAGGATGAGTGCGGTATTTATTTAACAACCACCCTATGGCTAAACTTGTAATAACCACACCAGTTAAGTTCCAATGAAAATGGCTTCCGCTTTCATCCGGAAACAACGCAATCAGCGTTTGCGATATAGCTAAGCTCCCCGCCGCAAGCGAGGCCGCACAGCCCACAATGACACGATTTAAATGCTTACGATAACGCGATTTATTTATTTCAATGAGTTGCATAACAGCCTAAAAAGTTAATAAGTAAAAGAATGCGAAACGCTATTGTAACTAAACCCCGCATTTTTTATAAAAATATTTCACCCCTTTTTGATTTGCCACCCGTTATAGCTCTGAAAACCACATAATGAGTTAACTAGGAGCGGCTTATGCACACACTTGAAACCCCAAATAACCCAACATTTATAAAAACATCAACCGCCGTTATTGGTGGTGCAGCAATGACCTTTGCCGCCTTTGCATTTATGCAATACCTAATCAGTGGCGACCAACGCGCACCACTAGACCCTGGCAAAGAAATAACGGTTGAAATATTTAAAGTGCCTGAAGATTCAAAAGTAAGACACATAGATAAAATGCCAGAACCACCTACACCAAAAATGCCGCCTAAAGCGCCACCGCGTGTAACACCTAGCGCCGACCCCGTTATGGCAATCAACACGGCGCCGCCATTAATAATGGATGACTTTGGTGACGGCATTAACAATACCCTTAATCGCCCAACGGGAGATGCCTCACCCATTGTGCGTATAAATCCAAAGTACCCAACCACCGCTGCGCGTGATGGAATAGAAGGCTGGGTACAACTTAGCTTTAATATTTCGCCCACTGGCGAAGTAATAGACGCGGTAGTTTTAAACGCCGAACCAAAACGTATATTTAACCGCGAAGCACTACGCGCTATTAAACGTTGGAAATACCGCCCAAAAGTAATTGAAGGTGTGGCACAATTACAAACAGATCAAACGGTTCAACTTGATTTTAAATTAGATAGCTCTATTTAACGGACTAAACGCCTATGCTAATGAGTATTAAAACCTGGTTATTTGAAACGCCCAGCAAAGACTGCATGGCGCGTTATGCAAAAAGTGGAGAAAACCGTCACTTAGAGCAGCTTATTGCACTCTACAGTAACGATTTATACCACTACCTAGTTACGCAATCTAATACTCACTTAGCATACGACGTAAGCCAGCAAACATGGCTAAAAGTAATTGAAAAGCGCCACCTTTACCAAGCGCAAACCACGCCTAAAGCGTGGTTGTTTAAACTCGCACGTAACACGCTAATAGACGAATACCGAAAACAGCAACACTTTGTGGAGCTTGACGAAAACAGCCTACAACCTTTGCAAAGTGCCAATCAAAGCGAATTAACACGTAGTGACTCGCACATAGGTGACACACACATTAGTTACGAAGCATTCAACACGGCGCTCAAGCAACTGAGCTTTGTGCAACGCGAAGCCATCACCTTACAACAAGAAGGTTTTAGCCTTGCCGACATAGAGCTTATAACGCAAAGCAACGCCCAAACCATAAAAACAAGACTGCGCTATGCCAAACAAAACCTAAAACAATTATTAGGAGACAATAATGAACAAGCCTGATGAGCAGTTTGATGAAAAGCTTACAAACCACTTTAAAGCGCGTAAAGCTCGTACAACCCTTTCGCATGCTCAACAACAGGCGTTAAAACACAGCGTAGCTCAAAAACAACCTAAAAAGTTAGGCTTTGCCCTGCAACTCACAAGCCTTACCTGCGCTCTGGGCTTACTGGCCTTTATAGTGCTCAACAGCAACAACGTAATAAATACCGCCCCTAAAACCGTATTAAACACCATAGATATACACGACTACTCGTTTATAACAACGCATGAAATAGATCAAACAGGTAGCTATACAAGCGTCATAACGCAACAAAAACACGCGCTCGACACCCAATTAGCAAACGATTTACGCCGCCACCAGCAACGCCACATAGAATACGGCACGCTCGTAAAGGTCGACAACGACTGGTACATAGCCAGTTGTCATTACGAGGTGCTAGTGCAAATTAAGCAGTCGCTATTGAGTGATTTAAAGGGAAGGCACGCAGTAGAAAGTAATATCAATACCGGTGATATGCTCGCTATGGCGCATAACGGCAAAGGGGAAATTATTGCCCTGAAGCATGCAGGAGTTGGGGTGAGGCAGTGCAAGGCTTAGGTTATTTTTAGCATGGTGGTAATTTAAATAAGTAATTACCACCGAGAACACAGAGGCGCTTCGCGCTGCACAGAGATAGTTAACTATCACCCATGTAATCTAATGGTGAAGAAAGCTCTATAAAATCACGGTAGTGTTCTTTTATGATTTTGTTGTATTCATCTTCGATATAAATATAGTCAAGCCATAATAAAGTAACTTCTGGAGAAATTTCTATTTTATGCTGTGCTAACGCCTTTTCTGCGTTTTGCAACTGAGTTAAACTGTAATCGCTATCAGGAATCCAAACATCATAAGGGTTTAATTCTGAGACAAAAGCACGAAAAAAAATATTCTTAATAAATTTTGATAGTGAAATAGGATAATTCCCCGTGGAATAGCTATTTTCTTTTGAACCAAAATTGTCATTATAAAATGTACTTATATATCTCTGTGGCTCAATAAAATAAATTATCTCGGCTGATAAATACTCTTTTGATATATCCTTTTGTAAGAAGTCAGCTAGGCTAATATCTATGATCTTATTTTCATCACCTCGTTCTGTTCTTTTGAACCTACCATTTATTATCTCCTCATAAAGTGGGTGGTCTTTTTCATGGATACAAAACAAAATAGCGAGCACAAGAACATCTACTTTTTTGCCACTTGGTAAATTAATAATAATGGCTGTAATACGTTCAGTAATTTGAATAGCTGCTCTTGCTGATACCTGAAAGGCATCTAATACAACTGAGATATTAGCTAAAGTGGTTTCGGACGTTTTGGTACGAGGGAGCAGCTCAATATTTTTACTTTCTAAATACGCAGTTTCAAATTTAGTTGTATCGCTATGTACTGATAAAAAGTCTTTTAAAACAGGACGCTTTAAACTGTAACGACTATTAAAAAAACGGCCTAAATAAACCTTAGCGTCAAACCCTTCACCGTATATTGATTTTATTGTATGTTGTAGCTGCTCGGTATCCGTAGCCACAACAAATACGATACCTTTTACATCAAAAATATGTTTAATTGTCTCAAGCATTTCTACTGCATAACTTGGGCGACAACGGTCTAATTCATCAATAAAAATAAATATGGGTAACGATTTACCTTCCTGCTCTTCAAACTTACAGACCCAATCAGCTAACTTAGATTTTATTACTTCAATGCTTTTGTTTTTAGCTTCATGATCTTTAATTAAGTTTTGTGCAAGCGCCTTTACTGCGGGCGAAAAGTCGCTGCCAGTTAACTTGTTAGAATTTTGCTTTTGATCATCTTCAATTTCTTCATCAGAGAATAGTAATGTGTGTAACTCATCTAAATCTATGCCTGATATTTTTTTAGTTAGGCCTTGTGCAATAGCAGGTGCAACAGCCTTAAACATAGAAACTGCACTCTTAGGAATAGTTATATTAAACTTAGCCTGACGTTGAAGCTGCTTGATGATACCTGCAATTACAGTTAAAAATGGATCGTCCGAATAGTCTTGCTGCCATGCATCAATATAAACTACAGGGTAACCTACTATTAATTCCTGTGACCAACGCTTAAGAAAATAGGTTTTACCTGCCCCCCACTCAGCGTTTAAGTTTAATACATAGTTTTTCTTTTGCTCTTCATCAGGCCTGCTTTCGTCAAATCCCTCTTGAGCCAATAGCCTTGATAAAAATGTAGCGTAGCGAGCACGATCTAATTTATCTGCAGGAAAATACTCTTCTAATGGAGGATTAGTTGCTTTACTCCAATTGAATTCTTTAATGTCGTGCATTTAATTTCCCTTTAAATCATTCTTTTTCACATAATGCCATACAACATTCAATGAACGTAACCTATTAATAAAAAGCTATTATTATTTATCTCTGTGTAGCGCCTAGATGTGCTCGATGGTGATCAATCTTAAATAAAAAAGCCTGCGATTAAGCAGGCTTTTAAATATTTAAATTCCGAGTTTTTACAGCACAATAATGCTAATAACCAAATAAGCAATAAAGGTCAGTGCGCCACCAAATAACGCGTACGGTAGCTGGGTTTTAACGTGAGTGAGTAAGTCACACCCCGATGCAAGCGCCGACACCGCGCTGGTATCGGATATAGGCGAACAGTGATCGCCAAATATACCGCCGCCCAAAATAGCGCCTACAACCAATGAAGGTGGTAAACCCAATGCTTGTATTAGCGGTACGCCAATAGGGATAAGTATGGCAAACGTGCCCCACGATGTCCCCGTAGTAAACGACATAACCGCCCCTGTTAAAAACAGCACGGGCACTATTAAGTAAATAGGTAAGTAGTCGCCTACCAATGACGCAACAAACACACCCGTACCTAGCTCTTTTAAGCTTGCACCTAGCGTAAGCGAAAGCAAAACAATGCTTACCAATGGGAGTAATTCGCCCATGCCTTTAAAGCCAGTATCAACCAATTGGTGGTGGGTAAATTGGCGCGAACTAATCATTAGTAAGTAAGCAACCACAATCGCGAGCACAGTTGCATATAATACCGATTTAGAGCCGCTACCTTCTGCCAACACACCGTTACCAGTGTAAAACATAAAGCCTACCATGCTGGCAATTAGCGTAAATAATGGCACTAACATAAAGCGTGCTTTAGAGCCTTTTACTTCTTCTTTTAGCTCGTTTGTTTGTAGCTCTAATTTTTGTTCGGCCTCTTTCATTGGGCCGTGTACTTTATCAAATGCAATGGTGTAAAAAACAATAACCAAGGTAATTATGGCGTAAAAGTTATATCCAACGCTGCCCCATAATACCGATACCGCCGATTCGCCCAATTCGTAATTACCTAATAAGCCCAGTACAAATGCACCCCAGCCGTTAAGTAGTATTAAAATACACACAGGGGCACTGGTACTATCAATAATGTAGGCAAGGCGTGCACGGCTCATTTTAAATTTGTCGAACAGGCCGCGCGACAAAATACCCGACGTAAGCACGCTTAGGTTTGACTCTATAAACACCGCAACGCCAGTAAACATAGTTAAAAAGCCAACTTGGCGCTTACCTTTTGCAACCCCTTTGTTCATTAATAAGTTAACCGTTGCCGCCACACCGCCAGATTCGCGAATGTAGGCAAGTAAAGCACCTATTAAAATACTAAATATGAGTATGCGGCTGTTACCCGGCGAACTTGCCACCGAAATAATACGCTCTATGGTATTTAAAAATGTTGTAAATACGCTATTTCCTTCCCCTTGTAGGGCAAGTAAAAACTCAGAAGACGCCACGGCAACTAGCAGCGCCATAATGACTTCTTTGCGCCAAAACACGATAGCAATCGCAATTAGCGGCGGTAAAATAGAATACCAATGCATAAAAAGTTAACCTTAATTATTAACAACCCGCGCTTAAACGCTTATATGTTAAGCCCAAAACTTAAAAAGTGGCTTAATGGAGTAAACCGCCTAGCTTAATGGATTGATGTTGCCAAGTCACCTGCAAATAAGCCATTGGGCGTAACTGTATTAGCCCATTTTAACCTATACGATAATTTATTGATTTAACAGCGCTTCGTAAACAAGCGATACCACAGATCCGTATTGTGCGGTTTCGAATTGTTTGCCTGTAAATTCATAACGTTTTTGTGTGCCTTTAATTGCAGTGTGGCGCGCGTTAGTAAGCAAAACAATGGCCAAGTCGTAAGCGGGATCGATTACTGTTACGGTGCCTGTCCAACCGGTATGGCCATACGCTTGTGAGCTGGCATAAGGGCCAAAGTGCCAACGCCGTGCTTGGTTATTGCCTGCAAGCCTAAAACCTAGGCCGTACGTTTCGTTAGTGCTTTGCGGCGTTAAAAACTGCGCTAAGGCACTTGCACTAAATAATTGTTGGTCGCCGTAGCCACCATTATTTAATAGTAGCTGGCAAAGCACAGCTAAATCGTGGGCGTTACTAAATAACCCGGCATGCCCAGCAACGCCGCCAAACGAGTAAAATGCGCGTTCGTCATGAACTTGGCCTTGCAACACATGTGTTCGAATATTATCAAAAGTAATACGCCCATCGCGGGTATTGCCGCTAAGTTCGGTGGCTGCAAATTGACTACGCTCAAAGCCTTTTTTAAGTGGGTTAAATAGCGTGTTACTCAGTGCAAGGGGTTTATAAACGTGCTGCTCTAAGTACTCGTCTAGTGGCTGCCCTGTTATACGCTCAACCAATACACCTAAAATCATGTAATCAATATCAGAATACACATGTTGCATTGGCTTTTTATTATTAAGCGGCACTTTGGTGAGCAAAAGCTGTTTAGTGGTTTGGCTATTTTGAGAATAAAATGCATCGCCTTGCTGTGTATCTTTTCGGTGAAAATCAAACACGGGTGGGTAGCCTGCGCTATGAGTAAGTAACTTTTTTACTGTGCGTTGCTCTCGCCCACCGCCGATGTATTCTGTTAAATAAGTTTGCACGGGGTTGTTTATATTGAGTTGCCCTTCGCTTATGAGTTTCATGAGTGCAAAGTTAGTGGCAAATATTTTAGTGTTTGAGGCTAAGTCAAATAGAGTATTCGTTTGCATAGGCTCTGGCCGCAGTAGCATTAGATCGTTTTGCTGGTACTGCTTTGCATCACCATAAGCTGTGAGTTTTATTAGCTCGCCATTTTTAACAACCGCCAGCACTGCACCAGGAAACCCCGCTTTAATATCACGCTCAATGAGTTCATCAACGTCAGTAAAATCAACTGGCTTGTTAGGCATTAAATTTAATGTAGGAAATGCAAAACGCAGCGTTAAGCTTGCGCCTTTAGGTAAAATATTTTCTACCTTAAATGTGTTTATCCCATTATGAGTATGCGCCGCTAAGCTATAATTATAAAGCGTATTAGCGGTTAACGTATTGGTAGCAAGTTTTTGATTGTTTATGTAAATATCGGCACTTTCGGCGCTGTGGTTTTGTATTAATAATTGGCCGCGCCCTTTATATGCTTTAAATGTGCCACGGTTGTTTACATAAAACCGGCTACTTGGATTTTGCTCAGGAAAGCTGGCTACAACTTGTGCGTTTGGCAGCGCTATTAGCTGACTTTTAGTCAGCACTGGCTGCGATTTTAATGAATTATGTTTACTACTGCAGCCTATAATAATTAAACTCAAAGCGGCTAACCATGCGTTTTTTATGAAGCGAGTATTTTTTAAAATAAATAACATGGTTAAGCCTTACTCATATAACAAATAAGGCGCTCGTTGCGCTTTAAATTGTGTAAGGCCGCGTTGCCAGCTTTTCTTTATTTGCGCAGCCGACTGCCCTGCCTCTATAGCTAAACGCAGCTTATTAGTACCTGCCAATTTATCCATAAATCCAGCGCGTTCAAAAAAGTCGATCTTATGTTTATTAAGGGTGGCGTAGGCGTTTATTAAGTACGTTAAATTTAGCCCTGCGGCGTTTACTTGCCTTAAATCAAGGCCATGTACCGTTGTATTTTTAAATTTAGGGTTCAAAGCGGCGCCTTTAATAGCCCGCGGTGTAAAATTAAAATCCCCTAATTTTACCGGCGAATAACCAATAACCTGAAACGCAAAATCGGTGCCGCGGCCAATACTCACAGGGGTTGCTTCAAAAAAGCACAGCGATGGGTAAAGCGCGATTGATTGATCGTTTGGTAAATTAGGGCTGGGTTTTACAGGTAAGCTATAACGAGTTGTGCGTGTGTAACGATCAACCGGGATCACGGTGAGCTTTAGATCGGTGGCTTTATTGATCCAGCCCTCGCCTTTGATCATGTTAGCCAGCTCACCTACCGTCATTCCATGTAGCACGGGTATTGGGTGCATGCCTACAAACGATTTAAATTCGCGCTCAAGAATTGGCCCATCAATATAGGCAATATTGGGGTTTGGCCTATCAAGCACTATAAATTCAACACCTTGTTCAGCCGCAGCCTCCATCATGTAATGCATAGAGCTTATATAGGTATAAAAACGTACACCCACATCTTGAATATCAAAAACAATAACATCTACATTGCTAAGAGCTTCAGCGCTTGGCTTTTTGTTTTTGCCATAAATAGAAATTAGTGGAATGCCGGTTTTGCTATCTATGGCGTTTTTAACATGAGCACCGGCGTCGTGATCGCCTCTAAAACCATGCTCGGGTGCAAAAATTTTGGTTATGTTTATATTTTTACTAAGCAGGCTGTCAACCAAGTGTGCTTGCCCTACTAAAGAGGTTTGATTTACCACTAACCCAACACGTTTATTTTGTAATTGCGGTAAGTACACTGCCGGCTGTTCAGCCCCTACGGTTACTGAATGCTTTGCTTCATTCGCGTGTGTGGTAATAGTAAAAAGCGCACTTAAACTCAATAAAAATATAAAAAATACGGTTTTAAACATACAGCAAGATCCTTTTAAACAAGGTGTTTAAAATACCACAGCTTAAGTTAAAGAGCAGCGAATGCTTTTGAGTCGATACATAAGTAATTAGAAGCTACGCTTCTCACGTGAGCACGTTCTACGTCTACGACGATTTAAGCTTCAGCGTTTAATTACAATAGTGGTTTTGAACTACTCATTTACTCCTCTTTTATTTCTCTTTGTGCAGTTATGTTTAAGAGCGTTATTCACAAAGAGGTTTAGAGACGCTGCGCTTTTAGAGAAGTGACTAAATGGAAGATTTGGCAGTATGTATCATTAGGTTTAACTGATATCTGAAAGCTTTCTCAAATTTCAGGCACAAAAAAACCGACTTAGTGTCGGCTTATGTATGAAAGTGCTGGGCGCAGGACGTACCTTCTAAGAGTGAACCTCTGACCGTCGGGTTCGTGGCTTGCTATTTTCCCATATTCACTTTATTTCAGGCACAAAAAAACCGACTTAGCGTCGGCTTATGTATGAAAGTGGTGGGCGCAGGAGGATTCGAACCTCCGACCGCCTGGTTCGTAGCCAGGTACTCTATCCAGCTGAGCTATGCGCCCACTTT
>NZ_NTLW01000049.1:0-6051 GCF_002632075.1 Pseudoalteromonas sp. ESRF-bin5
CGAGCTTAGTCTCGGGTTTTTTAATGCCTGCAATTTGCCTCACGTGAAGGTGGCGCTCTTACCTTAGGCGTAGGTGCTTTGTAGCAACGCTCAACGAGTAATAGTTAACGTTTAAGTTAATTAATGCTAAAAAAACCCGAGCTTAGTCTCGGGTTTTTTAATGCCTGCAATTTGCCTCACGTTAAGGTGGCGCTCTTACCTCAGGCGTAGGTGCTTTGTAGCAACGTTCAATGGGTAATATTTAGCGTTTAAGCTTTTAATACCTGAACAAAAGTGATCATTTTTCAGTTATCTGACCCGGATAAATATGTGATCTTTAGTGCGTTTTAATTAACGAACTTACCTCGATTAAAAGCTCACAAAACTAGCCGCTTGATATGTGTATTTGATAAGGTAGGGTGTCACTTATTGGAGGGGTCTTCATGCTAAATAAACTAATATTTACTGCAAAAGAAGTTAGGGATAACGAGGCACTGGCTGCTAAAAATAGCCATTGTGAGTTATTTACCCTCATGCAGCGCGCTGGGCACGCTGCATTCAACGCTTGGCAAGACTTTAATGCAGAGCATACGTTAGTTGTTGTAGGACATGGTAATAACGCTGGGGACGCTTATATTACCGCGAGCCTAATTAAGCAAGCGGGTAAGCGAGTAACTTTGTGTGCCGTTAACCCTGAAAAAGCACTAACAGGAGATGCTGCAAAAGCGTTTAAGTTATGGCGTGATGAAGGTGGTGAAGTTAATGCTTATACGAGTGAGTTATTAAACCGAAGTGATTTAATTATAGATGCAATGCTAGGTACAGGGATCACAAGCTCGGTTCGCGATAATTTTGCTAAAATTATTAATGAAATTAACGCCAGTAATAAACCTGTATTGAGTATAGATGTACCCTCAGGTATCAGCGCAGATACTGGCCAACCTTTAGGTATTGCTATACAAGCAAGTAAAACAATAACCTTTGTTGGTATTAAGCATGGGCTAACAACGGCTATAGGTAAACAACATTGCGGGGAGTTAATATTTGACGATCTAAATATTGGACCTGCATTTTTTGAGCTCGCTACTTCAAGCGGCACACTTATAAATATTAAGAGCTTTAAAAAGCTTGGTGCCCGTAACCTAAATAGCCATAAAGGAACTCATGGTAAACTCCACTGTGTAGGTGGTAATGAGGGGACGGCTGGCGCAATTAGATTATCCAGCGAGGCCGCACTTAGAGCAGGTACGGGTATGATAAAAGTGTATACACATTCAAGTTCTGTAGTGCCTGTAAGCATTGGTAGGCCAGAATTAATGGTAACCAGTACTAATCTAAAAAAAGCGCTTGAGTGGGCTAGCTGCGTAGTAATAGGGCAAGGTCTGGGGCAGGATGAATGGGCACAAAAAACCTTTGAGGAGGTTATATATTACTGCCAAACTAATAACATGCCACTGGTTATTGATGCCGATGCGCTAAATTTATTAGCCAAGCAAGCCTCATCGTACACATTAAAGCAATGTGTACTTACACCGCACCCAGGAGAAGCATCCAGGCTATTAAGTAAAACTATTGTGGATGTTGAGTCAAATAGGTTTGAGAATGCTCGACTGTGTGCTAAGCGCTATAACGCTACTTGCGTATTAAAAGGAGCCGGAACATTAATTGATAATGCTGAGAATACGTGGGTGTGTGAAGACGGTAACGCAGCACTGGCCGTTGGTGGTAGTGGCGATGTACTCACTGGTATTATTGGCGCCTTACTGGCTCAAGGTTTAAATATTGATGAAGCAGCGCGATATGGCGAAACACTGCACGCTAAAGCCGGTGATATCGCCAGTGAGCGAGACGGGCAGCGAGGTATGCTACCCTCCGATTTATTTAGCATAGTGAGACAGCTGTTAAACTGACTTTCATTAGATTAGTGTTTAGTCACTTTGCTTAAAAGCTTGGTCAGAATGAGATCTTTTTCTGTTTGAAGGAGTTTATCTTCAGTCGCTGCTTTTTCGATATTAGCAAACATCTCTAGGCGTTTTACTTTTTCATAGGCGAGCTCGCTTTCATTGAGCTCACTAACCAATACAGGTTTTACTACCCCAAAGTTAGGGTCATCAACTTTGTTAAAATCAAACTCTGCATCTAAATACTCACCGTAAGGTACGTTGTAAATAACAGCAATCCAGAGTTTTTTTTTATTTACATCGTGAGAGCTTAACCAGTGTGTTTTCGGAACTAATATATCAGCCGAATAATAAATATCATCATAGAAAAAATCGCCATCGATTCTAAAGTAAGCGAGTGACTCACCTTTACTGTCGGCCAGTTCAATTTCGGCCGTAAGTAATTCTTTTTCACTACCAACTAACTCAACAAAATCCTCTTTTCTTAGCCCTATGTAAGGGTTCTTAAATTTTTTACGTTGCTGCATTTAGTAATTAACTTCATAAATTATTAATAATAAATGTACAGCGTTTCGCAAGCACTTGTCTATTGTTAGCTAATAAACGTAATCATTTATTCCATTTCTTCATCCGGCGGTTCGCCTGAGTCTTCCTTACGTTTTCTTTGCTCTTGCTTCGCCTTTTGAACATTTTCGTAGGTAGGTGGAGGAATAGGCATCAGGGAAATAAGCGGAAAAAAAGCTAAAAATAAATATGCCCCTGTCGACATACTTTTACCCCAAGTAATCATTTTTAAAAAAAGGCAAACTATTAAAAGCAGCAATGCAGATATTAGGGTTAAAAGCACTGCGATGAAAGTAATTCCATTACTGTTAAGTATGTCCATGGTGTGGTTTTTTAATTTATACGTTATTACTATTTGGGGGTAAATTGAACAATAACAATAAAAAAGTACTAAAAAGTAAAAACCCAGCCGAGGCTGGGTTTTATATAAGATAGGTGCTTAAACGGTGATGATTACATCATGCCGCCCATGCCACCCATTCCGCCCATGCCACCCATATCAGGCGCACCAGCAGCTTCTTCTTTAGGGATTTCAGCAACCATTGCTTCAGTTGTGATCATTAGACCCGCAATAGACCCTGCAAATTGTAGTGCAGAGCGCGTTACTTTAGTTGGATCTAGGATACCCATTTCAATCATGTCATTGTATTCGCCAGTTGCTGCGTTGTAACCGTAGTTACCTTCGCCACCTTTAACAGCGTTAATAACAACAGATGCTTCGTCACCCGCGTTAGTTACGATTTGACGAAGAGGTGCTTCCATCGCACGAAGGGCAACTTTAACACCGTGGTTTTGATCTTCGTTATCGCCAAGTAGTTCAACTAGCTTGCTAGCTGCACGTACTAGAGCAACACCGCCACCCGGTACTACGCCTTCTTCAACCGCTGCACGAGTTGCATGTAATGCATCTTCAACACGGTCTTTTTTCTCTTTCATTTCAATTTCAGTTGCTGCGCCTACTTTAATTACTGCAACACCGCCGGCAAGTTTAGCCATACGCTCTTGTAGTTTTTCTTTATCGTAGTCTGATGTTGCTTCTTCAATTTGTGCTTTAATTTGAGAAACACGACCGGTAATGCCTTCTTCTTCGCCAGCACCATCGATGATAGTTGTATCGTCTTTAGTGATAACAACGCGCTTAGCTGTACCTAGGTCTTCAACTGTTGCTTTTTCAAGCTCAAGGCCAATTTCTTCAGAAATAACAGTACCGCCAGTTAATACGGCGATATCTTGTAACATCGCTTTACGACGGTCGCCAAAACCAGGAGCTTTAACCGCTGATACCTTAACAATGCCGCGCATGTTGTTAACTACAAGCGTTGCAAGTGCTTCGCCCTCAAGATCTTCAGCAATGATTAATAGTGGCTTGCTTGCTTTAGCAACTGCTTCTAATGTAGGTAGTAGCTCACGAATGTTAGATACTTTTTTATCTACAAGTAGAATAAATGGGTTATCTAATTCAACTGCGCCTTTTTCAGCGTTGTTAATGAAGTAAGGAGATAGGTAACCACGGTCAAACTGCATGCCTTCTACAACATCTAGTTCGTTCTCTAGTGATTGACCTTCTTCAACAGTAATAACACCTGTATTACGGCCTACTTTTTCCATTGCTTCTGCAATGATGTCGCCAATTTCTTTATCAGAGTTAGCTGAAATAGTACCTACTTGAGCAATAGCTTTAGTATCAGCACAAGGAACAGAAAGCGCCTTAAGCTCTGCAACAGCAGCAATGATTGCTTTATCAATACCACGTTTAAGGTCCATTGGGTTCATGCCTGCAGCAACCGCTTTAAGGCCTTCATTAACAATAGACTGTGCAAGTACTGTAGCGGTAGTTGTACCATCGCCGGCTGCATCATTTGCTTTAGATGCAACTTCTTTAACCATTTGCGCGCCCATGTTTTCAAACTTATCTTCAAGTTCGATTTCTTTTGCTACAGATACACCATCTTTAGTGATCACTGGAGAGCCAAACGATTTGTCTAGTACAACGTTACGGCCTTTAGGACCTAATGTAACTTTAACTGCGTTTGCTAGGATGTTTACGCCAGTTAGCATTTTAGCGCGTGCGTCACCTGCAAAAAGTACTTCTTTAGCTGCCATTTTTTAAATTCCTCTAAATTCTTAAATGTGTGTTAAACGAAAAGTAGGCTTAGCCTACAATGCCTAAAATGTTGTCTTCACGCATGATCAGGTACTCTTGACCTTCGATCTTTTCAGTTTTCTCAACATATGAGCCAAATAACACAGTGTCACCGGCTTTTACTTCTAAAGCTCTAACGTCACCGTTATCTAAAATACGACCATTACCTACGGCTACTACTTCTCCGCGAGTTGATTTTTCAGCTGCAGAGCCAGTTAATACAATACCGCCAGCAGATTTTGTTTCTTCTTCTAGACGTTTAACGATTACGCGATCTTGTAAAGGACGAATGTTCATGTTTTTTAGTTCTCCTAACAGTTTCTGAACAGTACAGAAAAAAGCTTTTCTAATTTGCATTCATTAATGGGGGTAGAGTAAAAAATTCCAAGAGAAAAAATGATAAATTTTTAATCTTTTCGTTCAAACTCACCATCAATGGTTGTTGGTTGTTCGGTTTGTTGCTGGTCACGCATTGAGTGCGGTTGTTGCGCGTATGGGGAAGGACCTTGTTGCATGCCCGCACTCATTCTCACGGTTGCCTGACTTGCAAGGCCTGCAGCTAATTTATTACGAATTGCAGGGGTTAATAAAAGTAAGCCAAAAACGTCAGTCATGATGCCTGGCGTTAACAATAGTACACCGGCAATAATAACGCATATTCCCGTGAATAATTCTTTAGCAGGCATCTGGCCTTGCGCCATTTGCGTTTGCGCATTTTGAAGCGCGCCCATACCTTGTTGTTTCACCATCTTAGCGCCTAAAATTGCGGTAATAACCACTAGTGCAATAGTCGCTACACCCCCTATTACGTCGCTTACTTGAATTAACAAGGCGATTTCGATAATAGGGATGATAATAAACAACACAAATAAAAATCTAAACATAATGCTCTCTAAATAAGGTACTCGTAAGAGTTGATGAAATATAAGTGAGGGTTAATAGGTCTCTTTTCAAGGTTAATGCGTAGGTAGTGTCATTTAACTGGATTTCTACACATTGGCTTACCTATCAGATACTATGAAGCTAGACATCGTTCAACAAGTAAAGGTTCATAATGAATACACAATTTAAATTAATTTTTACTACCTGTAAAAACGAGGATGAAGCACGCATGCTTGGTAAAGCTTTGGTAGAAAAAAAGCTGGCCGCGTGTGTCAATATTTTACCAGCAATGTCTTCTATTTATATGTGGGAGGGTGAGGTAAAAGAAATGATAGAAGTTAAAATGCTAGTTAAAACCAAAACAGAGAAAATGAACGATGTGTTTTTAACTATAAAAGCGATGCATAGCTACGAAGTACCTGAGATACAAGTTATTGACATAACAACCGGGAACTTGGCTTATTTTAACTGGATGGATGAGGTATTACATTAATGCGCTTTTTGTTTTTGCTATTAGTGACATTATTAATAGCCCCTGCAAAGGCTACATCAAATAATGTGCTTAATGATTTATTAGCGCCC
>NZ_NTLW01000020.1:0-1244 GCF_002632075.1 Pseudoalteromonas sp. ESRF-bin5
GTGCTTATTTTTGACGAAGTAATGACCGGTTTTCGTGTAGCTCTTGGTGGTGCACAAGCGTATTACAACATAAAACCTGACCTAACATGTTTAGGTAAAGTAATAGGCGGCGGCATGCCGGTAGGCGCATTTGGCGGCAAAACTGAAATTATGGATTACATTGCTCCTGTTGGCCCAGTATATCAAGCCGGAACACTGTCTGGTAATCCAATAGCTATGGCTGCAGGTTTAAAATCATTAGAGCTATTAAGTGAGCCTGGATTACACGACAAACTAGAAGCTATTTCAAAAGCAATATGTGAAGGCTTTGAAGAAGGCGCTAAAAAAGCAGGTATCGCACTTACAACAAACTACGCGGGCGGCATGTATGGCTTTTTCTTTACCGATGCTGAAAAGGTAACCACTTACAAACAAGCGACTGAGTGTGACCTAGAGCGTTTTAAACGCTTTTTCCATCTTATGCTTGAAGAAGGCGTATACCTTGCGCCATCAGCATTTGAAGCTGGCTTTGTATGTGCTGCGCACACGGAACAGGAAGTACAAGAAACTATAGCTGCAGCAGAGCGTTGTTTCGCAAAGCTTTAATCGCAAGTATTGCCTAAACGGGGTTTATATACCTACTTTTAAAACAGGCAATCAATACTAAAGATTGAAAAAGCCCTTTAAGGGCTTTTTTATTTGTAAATTGATATAATTGAATGATAATTAAGCGTAACAAGGTCTACTTATCTTCACCCTACTTTATTAAATACAAGAGAGTCTTATGTCTGGATTACGGCAGTTAGCTGCGCCTGCAATGCGCTTAATGGCGAATCTAAAATACAAAACTAAAATAAGCATCACGTTTGGCATTCTCTTGATCCCACTTGCACTAAGCATGTTTTTTTTGGTGTCGTTATTGAGTAAAAGTATTGATGTGTCGAAAATGGAACAGCAAGGTTTAAAAGGCTATCGGGCAATACTTACCAATCAAATACAAGGGACAACCGATAAAAATATAAATGTGGCACGCTCGCTGGGCTTTAAAATTAAAGACAGCGAAGTAGACGATGTACTTGAGCTTGTTTCTATTCAATCTAATTTAGCGCTAGATAGCGAACTTGCCAGCGCCTATTTAAATCGTGCATTGGTAACCCGTGTCCCTGCTTTTATCACTCAAATAAACCTAACTGCCGCGAGCGCAAATACAGTACTGAACAATAACCAATTTACTCCAGATACCTTTATTGCACTTTCAAACCTAA
>NZ_NTLW01000038.1:0-12466 GCF_002632075.1 Pseudoalteromonas sp. ESRF-bin5
GGGTTGCTCCTAGTACGAGAGGACCGGAGTGAACGAACCGCTGGTGTTCGGGTTGTCATGCCAATGGCATTGCCCGGTAGCTACGTTCGGAACTGATAAGCGCTGAAAGCATCTAAGCGCGAAGCAGGCCTCGAGATGAGTTCTCACTAGACTTTTAAAGTCTCTGAAGGGCCGTTGAAGACTACAACGTTGATAGGCAAGATGTGGAAGTGGTGTGAGCCATTAAGCTAACTTGTACTAATTACCCGTGAGGCTTAACCATACAACGCCAAACGCGTTTTATGTGACAGTTAAGGCAGAAGTTAATATAACTAAAGTAGATATTACTGACAGAAAGACTTAAAAAATATTATCAGATATTTTCCAAATTCAGTTAGTGCGTAGGAATACGGATTAACGCCCAAATTTGCTTGGTGACAATAGCGTTTTGGACCCACCTGACTCCATGCCGAACTCAGTAGTGAAACGAAACAGCGCCGATGATAGTGTAGCATTTGCTATGTGAAAGTAGGACATTACCAGGCTTCAAATAAGAAAAACCCGTTACAGCAATGTGACGGGTTTTTTGCTATCTGGGGTTTAGTAAAATAGCCTAGAGGCCCTGCCGAACTCAGTATTTGTATTCCTATACATCAAACAAAACAGTTCGAAGGCGAACCCCGACCAATGATAGTATCCCATTTGCTATGTGACTCTCTACCGCTTTGGGCACCACGACATTAACAGGCTTCAAATTGTACAAAGCCCGACTAGCAATAGTCGGGCTTTTTTACGTCTGCAGGAAAGTGATATTCAATATTATCTTCTATAAAGCGTAGCGTCTGTTGAGCGAAGCGCCTCTTTGTGGACAGCGTTTTGGTTATTAGTAGCGCACCGACTTCAAATAAGAAAAACCCGTTGCAGCAATGTGACGTTTATTTGCTGTCTGGGGTTTAAAAAACGAACCTTCAACACCTAGGTCGGGCGAGCAAAGCGACACCCGACACTAAAAAACATTGATTATAATTATAGTGTTCTTATTTCATGAGCAGGGTTACCAGCAACAACAGTATCCGCCTCTACATTTTTAGTTACTACCGATCCCGCACCAATAACAGCATTATCGCCAATGGTAACGCCAGCTAATACAATAACTCCCGCGCCAATCCACACGTTATTACCCACTGTGATGGGGGATGCAAAGTTTTCTTTATTGAGTCGCAGTGTAGGGTTAACAGCATGGGATACCGCTAGTAATTGAACATTGGGGCCTATTAAGCAGTCATCACCGATGGTAATTGCCCCCTCACTAATTGGAGCATCTAATACCGTACAGTTAATGTTTATGAAGCTACGATCACCAATAGTTATTTGATTACCATAATCGCAATGAAAACCTGATTCTATAATTACCCCTTCACCGGATTGAGCGAAGAGCTCTTTAATGCGTTTTAAATTGCCTTTACTCGGGCTTTTATTAAAGAGTCGGCATATTTCGCCAGTTTGCTTTCGTAGCGCTAATAGCGTTTTATCTAAGCTGTTAAATGACTGCATTAAGGCTTCTTTGATTGATTAACTGATCCTAGCGCTATTTTACCTTTATTATTCCTTGTTGAAAGCTGCTTTATTTTTGCTCGTTCACTTGCCATTTAACTAGTTTCGTTTAGAATTACATATCTTTCGAAACGAAACTTAATTTACGAGCTTTATGACTAAACGAAACACACAGCAACGCCGTCATTTAATACTTACTCAGGTAAATGAGCTAGGTGAAGTGGCTGTTGAAAAGCTCGCTGAGCAGTTTCAAACATCTGAAGTAACCATTCGAAAGGATTTAACTGCGCTTGAAAAAAGCGGCTTGTTACTGCGCCGTTATGGTGGAGCTATTGCACTGCCTAAAGAAATCGTTACCGACGAAATAGACTCTAAACGCAAAGTAGCAATAGCTAAGGCTGCGGCAGCACTCATAAAAGATCATAACCGCATTATTATTGATAGCGGGCGCACTACGGCCGCTATGATCCCAGAGCTTGCAAATAAGCGAGGGTTAGTTGTAATGACCAACGCGATTAAAGTGGCGAGCCGTTTACTATCACTTGAAAACGAGCCAACACTTTTAATGACCGGTGGTACATGGGATCCACATTCTGAGTCGTTTCAGGGGCAAGTTGCCGAAAACGTATTATGCTCTTATGACTTTGATCAGCTATTTATTGGTGCAGATGGCATAGATGTAAAGCGCGGCACGACTACCTTTAATGAGTTAGTTGGCTTAAGCCAAGTTATGGCAAAGGCCGCCCGCGAAGTAATCGTTATGGTTGAATCAGATAAGATTGGCCGAAAAATACCAAATTTAGAATTACCGTGGAAAATAGTAACCACTTTAATAACCGATAGTGGCTTAGCAGATGATAAACGCAAAGCGATTGAGGCGTGTGGTGTAAAACTAATTTGTGCAGATATTATTGATTAGTAACTACAAAGTGAGTTACTAGAATTAAAAAATTAATGGAGACACTATGTGTGGAATAGTTGGGGCAGTTGCAGAACGTCCAGTAAACAAAATTTTAGTTGAAGGCCTAAAGCGTCTTGAATACCGTGGTTACGACTCAGCAGGCGTAGCATTGCTTGATGGCAACACACTTAATACTGTAAAAGCAGTCGGTAAAGTAGTTAACGTAGAAGCTGCACTTGAGAAAGCAGGCGTTAGCGGCCATACAGGTATTGCACACACTCGCTGGGCAACACACGGTAGCGTTACTGAAGAAAACGCTCACCCGCACGTATCAAACAACCAGCTAGCACTCGTGCATAACGGTATTATTGAAAACCACGCAAGCCTACGCGCATCGCTTAAAGAAGAAGGCTACGAGTTCCTATCTGAAACAGATACCGAAGTAATGGTGCACTTAATTCATAAGCTTCGTAAGCAACACACTACGTTACTTGCATCTGTTCAAGCAGCGGTTAAGCAATTTGAAGGTGCGTTTGGTACTGTTGTATTTGATAAAGCAAACGACAACGAAATCATCGTAGCGCGCTCAGGTAGCCCGCTTGTTATTGGTTTAGGCCTTGGCGAAAACTTTATTGCCTCTGATCAGTTAGCACTACTACCTGTTACTCGTAGTTTCATATTTTTAGAAGAAGGCGACGTAGCCCGCATTACACGTGACACTGTTGAAATTTTTGATGAAAATGGCGACGCTGTAGAGCGTGAAGTTATTGAATCAAATATCACGCAAGATGCGTCAGGCAAAGGCGACTACCGCCACTACATGCTAAAAGAAATTTACGAGCAACCACTTGCGGTACGCAATACCCTTGAAGGGCGTTTAAACGACGACCGCGTAGCAATTGACGCCTTTGGCGACAGCGCTCAGCAAATATTTAAAGATGTAAAACACGTACAAATTATTGCCTGTGGTACGTCATACCATTCAGGTATGGTTGCCCGTTACTGGCTTGAGCAATTTGCTGGCGTTAGCTGTAATGTTGAGATTGCCTCTGAGTTTAGATACCGCCAATCGTATGTACACGAAAACAGCCTACTTGTGACTATTTCACAATCGGGTGAAACAGCCGATACGCTAGCGGCATTACGCTTAGCTAAAGAGCAAGGTTACATGGCATCAATGACCATTTGTAACGTACCGGGTTCATCGCTTGTTCGCGAATCTGACCTTGCCTTTATGACTAAAGCCGGCGCTGAAATTGGTGTAGCTTCTACTAAAGCATTTACAACACAATTAGTTGGTTTGTTAATGCTTACTGCGTCTATAGCTCAAGAAAAACAGCTTGATCAAAGTGCCATTGTAAATGCTATAAAAGTACTTCCTGCTAAGCTTGAAGAAACATTACTGCTTGCTGATGGCATTGCAGATCTTGCAGAAGAATTTGCCGACAAACATCACTCACTGTTTTTAGGTCGTGGCTCGCAATACCCAATTGCAATGGAAGGTGCGCTTAAACTTAAAGAGATTTCGTACATTCACGCAGAAGCCTACGCAGCGGGCGAGCTAAAACATGGGCCACTTGCACTTATTGATGCTGACATGCCAATTATTGTTGTAGCACCAAACAATGAGCTATTAGAAAAGCTTAAATCAAACGTAGAAGAAGTACGCGCACGTGGCGGCATTATTTACGTATTCGCAGATAAAGATTCACACTTTGAGTCAGACGACACAATGCGTGTAATCAACGTAAACCACACTGACGACATTATTGCGCCAATTGTTTACACACTGCCATTACAGTTATTGTCGTACTACGTAGCGGTAATTAAAGGTACTGACGTTGACCAGCCACGTAACTTAGCTAAATCGGTTACGGTTGAGTAAAATCAATAAGTTATTGTTTGTTAGTTAAAACTAAAAAGGCGCTCAATGCGCCTTTTTTTGTACCTCAAAGCCTGTTAGATTAAATAACACACTATTTTATAAAGGATTAGTAATGCGTTTATTAGCCGTTATTTGTTTTGTTAGCTTTTTTGCTTTTAGTTCACAAAATGCCTTTGCACAATCTGGCACTAAACAGCAAAGTGTAGATTACTCTCAGTTCATGCACTCTATTAAATCGGCTGTTTTAAACGAAGAGCGTACTGTTGTAGTCCAGCTACCAAAGAACTACCAAGCTAACCCAAACAAAGTTTATCCGGTCATTTATCGCCTTGATGGCGCGGGTAACATACCGCTTATAAGTGCTGTGATGGAGCGCTTGCAAAATGATAATCGTGCGCCCGAGGTTATTATTGTCGCTATTGAAAACACCAATCGCTTAAGGGATTTATACCCCACAGTTAATAAAGAGCCACAAGGCCCGGTAGGTGAAGGCGGTGGTGCAGCAAAGTTTTTAGCATTTATTGAGCAAGAACTTATGCTCTTAATTAATAAAAGTTATCGTACGCATAATTATAATGTGATCGCAGGGGCCTCTGCAGCAGGCGTGTTTGCACTTTATACAATGCAAGCTAACCCAGATCTTTTCCAAGCGCATATTGCCTATAGCCCAGCGGTTTGGTGGAACTATGGTGCATCGGTAAAAGCAACTAAGGCGTTTATTAATACATCAAAAGACCTAAATAACTATGTTTACATTAATATAGGCGAAGAAGCAGGCATAATGCGTGAGCGATACAATGAACTTCAGCAAGCTTTGCAATCTAATAGCTTGCCAAATTTACGCTTCTTTAGTGACGCGTTTGATGGTGTCTCGCATAACCTGACTTCGGTTGCTGGTTCATTTAATGCCTATCACAACTTATTTTTGCCTAAACAAATGCCCATAAGTGCTTTAACTGACGATGTAACCTCTATTGATGCTTATTATCAAAGCTTATCTCAACAATGGGGGGAGCAGATTGCGCCATCGGATCGCGCTGTTAGATCACTCGGTTATAACTTAACGGGTAGCAAGCAGTTTACCCGCGCTATAGAGGTGTTTAAGTACAATATAAAAAACTATCCAAAATCAGTTGATGCGCTTTCTGCCCTATCTTATGGCTATGAAATGCAGGGTGATACTCGTCAAGCCCTTGCACAGATGGAGTCTGCTTTAGCAATTGCAGATGACTCATATCCATATATACATTACTTAAAAGAAACAAAAGCTAGATTACAAACGCAGCTAAGCAAAACGCAGTAATGTAAAAGAATAAAGCGCAGAAGGAGCCTGCGCTTACAGTTACCTTTACAACACGCAGCTGTTACCTATGAAAACATTTAAATCACTAATCCCTACTTAATAAGCGCTAAATACGCTAAAATTACAGGCTACATTTTTAGCAATGAGCCCGTAATATTCATGACCTCAGCAACAAGCCCTAGCACTTTTAACGAACTTGGCCTTATTCCAGAGCTACAAGCTCGTTTAACCGATTTGGAATATAGCCAACCTACGCCAATTCAAGCTAAGGCGATTCCAAGTGTACTGGCTGGTAGCGATTTAATTGCGGGTGCAAATACTGGCTCAGGTAAAACAGCAACGTTTGCTTTGCCTATGTTGCAAAAGTTATTTTTAGAGCAAGGCGCTAAAAAAACAGCGAGCAAAGGTAACTTTGTCACTGGGCTTATTTTGGTACCTACCCGTGAGCTGGCAGTGCAGGTGGCTGATAGCGTTAAATCGTATTCTGCTAACTTTAATGGCGCCATTAAAACGGTGGCGGTATTTGGTGGTGTATCGGTTAATACACAAATGCAGGCTCTACGTGGCGGCGCCGATATTATCGTGGCAACACCTGGCCGTTTACTCGATTTAATCTCAAGCAATGCGATTAAGCTCGATAAAGTAACGACCTTAGTGCTTGATGAAGCCGACCGCATGCTAAGCCTTGGCTTTACCGAAGAACTTGCTGAGTTATTAGCGTTAATGCCTGCTAAAAAACAAACAATGTTGTTTTCAGCAACCTTCCCAGAGCAAGTCACTCTATTAACGCAAGAGCTGTTAACTAACCCTGTTGAAATACAGGTTCAAAGCAAAGACGAAAGCACCTTAGTACAGCGCGTATTTACGGTTAATAAAGGCGAAAAAACTACGGTTTTAGCGCATTTAATTAAAGCGCATAAATGGCGCCAAGCGCTTATTTTTGTAAACGCTAAAAAAGACTGTGAGCACTTAGTGGGTAAGCTTGAAAAGCGTGGTATTAACGCACAGGTATTTCATGGTGATAAAGGCCAAAGTGAGCGTACTCGCGTAATTGAAAAATTTAAAGCGGGCGAAATAGAAGTACTTATTGCTACCGATATTGCAGCCCGTGGTTTAGATATTGCCAAACTGCCAGTTGTTATTAACTTTAACTTACCGCGTAGCCCCGCCGATTACATGCACCGTATTGGCCGAAGCGGCCGTGCTGGCGAAGTTGGCTTAGCGTTATCGTTGATTGATTATGAAGACTTTCATCACTTTAGAATAATCGAAAAGAAAAACAAACTTCGCTTAGAGCGTGAAGAAGTAACCGGTTTTGCAGTTAACCAAGCAAACCTTGATGCAGCTGATGCGCTTAAAAACGACAAGCCAATGGCAAAGCCAGAAGGCACAGGTAAGAAAAAGAAGAAAAACAAAGTTAACCCAGAAGATGATGCATGGAGTGGTTGGCGAAATCGTTCTAAGTAAGGTTTTATAGTAATTGCTTATAATTATCAGCATATTATATTTTTGAAAAGGCGCATTTGCGTCTTTTTTATTGTCTTTAATTTCTTGCTTTAACCGTGTATTTAGGTTTTTATAGGTTGCAAGTCACATTAAGTAGAGGCTTTTTGGAAATATAAAAATGGCATATGGATCATGTTTAATTGGTATAAAACCAATTATTACGTATTCATAGCAAATTAAAATATGCAGGGTATGTAATGGTAAAAACACAGAAAAATAAAGCTCCTAGTCATATAAGTAAACGGCGCAGAAATATTTCAATCCTACTATTGATAGGTGTTTGTTCGCTGCTAATTCGTGCACTAATGTCTTATAACTTTGACCGAACCGCTTTGCTCTACGTTGGCGTCCCTTTTTTTGTATCCGTTGCTTTACTATACATAGTTAAAAAACCTGAAAAACCAAGCTTAAATAGGTATTACGGACACTTAGTCTTGTGGTCGCTAATCGTTATGCTTGGCACGTCGGTTGTTTTGTTTGAAGGCTTTGTATGTGTGATCATGTTTATGCCAATTTACTTTGGCATATTATTTCTCATGTACTTATTTCAGCTTCTATCCTGCTATTTAAAGAGTAGAAACAAAGGGTCATATTACGCTCATATCTTACCTGTCGTTATTTTTTTAAGCGCATTTGAAGGTGTAGTGCCAAGTACTAGCTTTGAAAGAGAATATTCAATAACTAAAAATATAGTTATCAGCGCCACCCCAGAAGAAATAAAAAATAAGCTTATTGAGCCAATGCATTTAAATATAGAGCGTAATTGGCTGTTAAGTTTATTCCCTATGCCCAACAATATAGATGCAGGTACATTATCAGCAGGAGATGTACATAATATTGATTTTACTTATCATCGTTGGTTTGTAACAAATACCCACAAAGGGCATATGAAACTTGAGTTAACTCAAGTTGAAGATGACTATATTCGTACCACCTTTTTAGAAGATACAAGCTACATAAGTAATTATCTAAAGCTAAAAGGGACTGAAATCCGGTTTATAAAAGTAGATAATGAAAATACAAAAGTGATGCTGACTATTTATTATTATCGATTTTTAGATCCTGCTTGGTATTTTGGCCCAATACAAAAATATGCCATTGGGCAAACCGCAGATATGCTCTTAAGTGAATTATTTATTCCTGAAACAACTTAGGGCTGCAATGTATATTAATGAAAGAGTTATAACTAGTGAGCAAAGTAATGCTAGCGTCGGGGATGTAGTTTTATCTCCAATAAAGGTGTTATGGGTTGGCGGTATGCTATTAACTGCCGTTTTAGGTGGGTGGTATACATTTTCATTCAGTGCGCTGCTGGTATTTATTGCAACGACAAGTATCATTTTGTGTTTGGGACACTCATTGGGTATGCATCGCAGGCTTATACATAAGAGTTATCAATGCCCGCTTTGGCTTGAATACTTTTTTGTAAACTTAGGTGTCATTGTGGGTTTAGCTGGGCCAATTGGTATGATTAAAACCCATGATATGCGCGACTGGGCGCAGCGCCAAGCTGAGTGTCATGATTACTTTGGCCATAAGCAACCTATGTGGAAAGACTTTTTTTGGCAACTCTTTTACGATATTAGATTAACTAATTCACCTACATTTAATATAGAAACTAAGGTAATAGAAAGTCGAGTGTATAGGTGGATGGATAAAACATGGATGTTACAACAGATACCTTTAGCGTTTTTATTATTGTTGCTAGGAGGTATATCTTGGGTTATTTGGGGTATATGCGTGAGAGTAAGCATCTCAATTATAGGCCATTGGCTGATAGGTTACTTGGCACATAATATTGGTCAAAGGCATTGGCATGTAAACCAAGCGTGTATTCAAGGTTATAATGTCCCTTTTGCTGCATTGCTAACAATGGGGGAAAGTTATCATAATAACCACCATGCATTTCCTGGTTCAGCTAATCTTGCATTAGAAAAAGGTCAATTAGATGTTGGTTGGCTAGTACTTAAAAAGCTAGAAAAGCTAGGTTTAGTTTGGGACTTAATCCAACCCGAAAATCTCCCTGTGCGAAGCGAATTAAAAAGAATCGATTCCCAATATGAAAACTAATTCCTTTTTAAAGTTGTTATTATTACTTTGTGTATTAACTTGTTTTAAATTAAGTGCAAATACGCCTTACGAAATCCCTAGAAGTAGCGTTATTCAGCTAACAGAACCTTCTAGTAAGCGTGTTTACCCTGTTTTTATTCAGCTCCCAAAGTCATATAAAAATAAGCCAGGTAAAACATATCCAGTTATTTATTTAACCGATGCGCCGTATACCTTTCCTATAGTGGCAGGGGCTACACGGTTTCCTATGAATAGCGGCAAAATGCAGCAAGCAATTATTGTCGCCATTGGTTATGAAAAAGGGTCTATTGGATCTGCCAGTCGAATTAGAGACTACACACCTACCTTTGCAAAGGATTGGAAAAAACAAACAGGTAATGCACAAGGGCACATTAAGTTTATTAAAAGCACCGTGTTCCCTTATATTGAGCAAAACTACCGAGCAAGTCACACACAAAAAACCTACATAGGTAACTCGCTAGGCGGCTTATTTGGTGCCACTGTTTTATTTACAGAACCCTATTTATTTAGCCATTATATTATTGGTAGCCCGTCTGTTTGGTTTGATAGCAACGCAATCTTAGCGCTACAAGCAAATAAACCTAAAGTGACTACAAAGGTTTATATATCGGTGGGAGCAAAGGAAATCCCAGCTTTTGGTGAAGGGCAAAATATGGTTGAGGGTGCCAAGCTATTGGTACAAAAAATTAATGCACTTAACAGTAACAACATACAATTAAAAAATGTTGTTATTGAAGGGGCGAGCCATGCAACCGCATTTCCTACTACTGCAATACAAGGGCTTGATTGGGTGCTGGGAATAACACCGATCGACTCAAATATTTAATCATTCTAGCGTGCTAAATAGAGCGCTAACAGCGTTATAAATTTCTCATGTAGAACAACTACATGTCGATATTTATGCATTGTTATCACGCTATTTATCTGTCGCTATAAATGCCTAATAACTTAACACGATTGGTGCAGCCAATAAGCCCTAAAGGGCACTAAAAGCTTAAGCGCTTTCAAGTTCCTGTTTCCAGTTTACCAGCACTTCAATAAACTCTGGGCCTATACCACAGCAACCCCCAATAACAGTTGCACCCAGAGCGTGCCACTTCTTTGCAAAGCCTAGGTATTCTGAAGGTGAAATATCACGATACGCTTGCGATCCTTGATTGGCTTGGTAGTCGTGGGCAATAGGCGTAAAGCCGTTTGCAAAGGCGCCCAAAGCCACGGTCTTATTAAGCTTCGACAATACCTTATTAGTATCTATTAAGGCTTGTTCTATTACTTCAGGGATCGAGCAATTAAATAAAATACCTGCAACATTGTGATCAAGCAGTTCAGTTACGGCGTCAGTTACAAATTCGCCTGAGCGCAGGGTTGCTAGTTCGCTAACTTCATCATTTAAGGTAAATGCGTAATAGCATGGTTTGTTTGAATTTTTAAGTACGCTTGCCATTACTTGTGCTTCTTCAATGCTAGAAATAGTTTCGCCAATCCATAAATCTACATACTCGTTTTGTGCTTCATAAAGTGTATTTAAAATAGTAAAACCACGCTTACGTTCAAATAGCTCCGGGCGGTAAGAGCCAAATACCGGAGGAAGCGAACCTGCTACCAGTATATTTTTATTTGCACTTTGAGCCGTTTTTTTTGCAATGATTGCAGCTTGGTTAGCAAGCTCGGCACCCTGTGCATCATAAAGCGCTTCGCCTAAATGAAACGGTACACAGGCGTAACTATTTACAGTAATTACTTCAGCGCCAGCATCTATAAACCCAGAGTGTGCTTGAGTAACAAAGTGTGGCGCTTCTATAAGTGCCTGTGCACTCCAAAGAGGTTGAGTAAACGGAGCACCAATGCGTTTGAGTTCGCGGCCCATGCCACCATCTAAAATAATTACTTTTTTCATAATAAGCTTCCGCTGTTCTATACAATATGACGTCATTCAAGCATGTTTTGCTTAAAAATATAGTGAAACTTCATCAGGTTTAACATGAAAATAGCTCAATACTTTTTAATAGACACAAAAAAAGCGACTGCCTAGAGGAGTCGCTTACTTTTAAATAAGGATTAGCTTATTTGTAAAACGCTTCTACCTTGCCTTTTACTTTCATAAGCAATGGCTGACCGCGGCGATCTAACGCTTTAGGTGCTGCTACTTTAATCCAACCTTCGCTAATGCTGTATTCTTCAACGTCAAAACGTTCTTTGCCATTTAGTGTAATACCAATTTCATGTTCAAACACTTCTTCTACATAAAATTTGCTGCGCGGATTAATAGAAAGTTGATCTGGTAATTCAGGTTTGTTTGTATCAGTCATAATAGGGATCTGCATAGAATATATTGTGCGCTATTGTAGGCAATACAGGAGTTATGCTCAAGCAAGACTGAAATAAATGTTTGAAGGGGTTTTACTAATACTTATAAGAGGTAATTAAGGGGGTAATAAATGCGTTAAAAAACGCATTTATTTAAAACATGTTAAATGCTAACAATGTTCTCAGCTTGTGGGCCTTTTTGACCTTGAGTAACAGTAAACTGTACACGTTGGCCTTCAGCAAGGGTTTTAAAGCCGTCGCCAGAGATTGCGCTAAAATGTGCAAACACATCAGGGCCAGACTCTTGCTCGATAAAACCAAAACCTTTTGCTTCGTTAAACCATTTTACTGAACCAGTAGTTGTAGTAGACATAATATGTATCCTAAAAAATTAATATAAGTGTGCCTGAAAAGAGGCGATTGAGCCGGAAAAAATAGTTAACTTGAGGATAACGCGCAGGATTATTACTAAAACAACGGGGTACTAACAAATAAAACAAAACTTCTTTCAAACTAGTATTCAAAATGGGTTATTGCTAACCCATTTAATTGTTTAGCAATTAGATGCTAACAATGTTCTCAGCCTGTGGGCCTTTTTGACCTTGAGTAACAGTAAACTGCACACGTTGGCCTTCAGCAAGGGTTTTAAAACCGTCGCCAGAGATTGCGCTGAAATGTGCAAACACATCAGGGCCAGACTCTTGCTCGATAAAACCAAAACCTTTTGCTTCGTTAAACCATTTTACTGAACCAGTAGTTGTAGTAGACATAATATGTATCCTAAAAAATTAATATAAGTGTGCCTGAAAAGAGGCGATTGAGCCGGAAAAAATAGTTAACTTGAGGATAACGCGCAGGATTATTACTAAAACAACGGGGTACTAACAAATAAAACAAAACTTCTTTCAAACTAGTATTCAAAATGGGTTATTGCTAACCC
>NZ_NTLW01000043.1:0-2524 GCF_002632075.1 Pseudoalteromonas sp. ESRF-bin5
GTTTGCAGCAGTATATACAAAATGATGCTTATTTTAATCAAAAGCACAGTGAAATAAATAACTGGTTGAAAAATGTTAAAGGCCATGACGATCGCACTAAGGCCGTTTCAATTTATTATCTTGTAAGAGATGGAATTAAATATGATCCTTTTACACTTTTAGATGGGGCAAAGTCACTTAGTAGTGACTATTGCTTAGACAATAAAGCAGCATACTGTATTCCAAAGGCATCATTACAAATTGCATTGAGCCGAGCTATTAATATTCCTGCCCGCTTGGGTTTGGCAGATGTTCGTAATCATTTAAGTACACCTAAGTTAGACAAGTTACTAAAAAATGATGTGTTTACAATGCACGCTTATGTAGAGCAGTTTATTGAGGGAAAGTGGGTGAAATCGACACCTGCCTTTAATAAAGAGCTATGTGACCTCGTTAGTATAAAGCCATTAGAATTTGATGGAGTAAACCACTCTTTATTTCATCAATTTACTGCTGACGGCGAAAAGCATATGGAGTATTTAAAAGATCATGGGCAATTTGCGGCAATGCCAACGGCACTTATTAACAAAAGTTGTGATCACTATTACCCGCATTTAGCTCTCGATTTTTCAAATATTGGTAAGTAAATATTTTATATGGGTTGCTCCTTTTGCAGTCTTTATTACTTAATTTTAATTTTTTATATTTTGCTAGGAGGGGGATTTGCTTGCCCTTGGTTACAGCCTTACGTAAAATCGCGCTATTGTTTTTAAAATGTGATTGCTGTTATCAAACAATTGTTTAGTGCAACCGGCCCCTTAGCGTTATCTTTTGATGGCTACACACCACGTCAACCGCAAATTGATATGGCCGTTGCAGTTGCCCAAGCGTTAAAAAACAGTTCCCAACTCGTTGTTGAGGCCGGCACAGGTACGGGCAAAACGTTCGCTTACTTGGCACCCGCGCTTAAGTCTAAGGGTAGAACAATTATTTCTACTGGCTCTAAAGCATTGCAAGAGCAACTGTATCATCGTGATTTACCACAATTAGTAAAGGCACTCAGTGCTACAAAAAAAACGGCTTTACTAAAAGGTCGCGCTAATTACTTATGTACTTACAGGCTAAATCAACATGTTGCTCATGTGCCTACAGACGATCCCGATGTTATGCATCAACTTGCCATGGTTGCTAAATTTGCAAGTGAAACACAATCAGGCGATTTAGCTGATTGTATTGGTATAGAAGATGACGCCAAAGTTTTACCTTATGTGAACTCCACTGCAGATAATTGTTTAGGTAAAGAGTGTCCAGACTTTCAAGAGTGTTACATACGAAAAGCGCGTTTAACTGCTGCTGAAGCTGACGTTGTTGTTATTAATCATCACTTATTTTTTGCAGATATGGCTGTTAAAGAAAGTGGCTTTGCTGAATTGATGCCCACAGCCGACGCTTATATTTTTGATGAAGCTCACCAATTAAGTGAAATTGCCAGCGACTATTTTGGTGAAAGTGTAAGTACTAAAAAGCTGGTGGATTTAATTAACGATTTACGCGCGATATACCGAGCTGAAATTCCTGATATGTTACAACTTGGTAAAAGCTTAAATAAATTAGAGACCAGTGTAGCTGATTTACGCTTGCAGTTTGGTGTCGATGGCAGTAGAGGTGATTGGCGAGAAAAGCTTAGCGATAAGCAAATCTGTGCAGCACTGCATCGTGTCATTAGTGATTTGGACTTTGTTTATCAAGTACTAAAACTATGCTTAGACAGAAGCGATAAAATAGAACACCCGTTTGAACGGGCTTTAGCATTTAAAGGTCAATTAGAGCGGGTTTTTGATACAGCACAAACGGGTTTTAGTTACTGGTATGAGACAACACGGCGCTTTTTAACTATAAATATTACGCCGTTAAATGTATCGGCAAAATTTTCACAAATGATGCAAGATACCGGTGCTGCATTTGTGTTTACCTCTGCAACACTTTCGGTTGATAATAAGCTTGACCACTTTAATGCAAGCTTAGGGCTAAAACCAGCACAAAGCATGATGGTTGACAGCCCGTTTGATTACCCAAACCAAGCATTATTGTGTTTGCCAAGATACTTGCCAGAATCGCATGCTGATAATATGCCTCATGCTATTGTAAAATTAACCCTTGAGCTTATAAAATCAGCGCAAGGGCGCTGTTTTGTGCTTTTTACAAGTTACCGTATGATGCATTTAGTTGCAGAGGGGCTCACAACGCAAATAGACTACCCCGTTTATATGCAAGGGCAAATGTCTAAGCGGATTATTTTAGAAAAATTTACCCGCCATGGTAATGCAGTTCTACTCGGTACGGCATCATTTTGGGAAGGGGTAGATGTGAGAGGCAGTACATTAAGCTGTGTTATTATAGATAAATTGCCTTTTGCAGCGCCAGACGACCCCTTGTTGCAAGCTAAAATGCAGGATTGCCAAATGCAGGGAAAAGACCCATTTGCACATATCCAATTACCACAAGCAGTTATTGCCTTAAAGCAAGGTGTAGGGCGATTAATTCG
>NZ_NTLW01000050.1:0-6013 GCF_002632075.1 Pseudoalteromonas sp. ESRF-bin5
GCTTCTAACGCACTTAAGTGATAAATAGCAGCCGCTTTATTTTGAGAATTAATAAAACGTTCGCTTTGTGCTAAAGACTCATTAAGTTGTAACTGTTGTTCAAGAGATACAATGTCAGCATCGCGAGATTTAAATGGAATATACTGAAGCGTAGCAAGCGCACCTTGGTAATCGTCTAAAGCACGCAAAAACAGTGCATGGCTATACCTAAGCTGTGAATTTAGCGGAAATTGCCACAATACATTATTAAACAATGAGCGGGCTTTGTCGGTGAGTCCTTTTTGTTGATATATAAACGCTAAGTCGTAATATAACCAAGGCTCTTCTGGTGTTGCTTGAATAGCCTCTTTTAATATTTTTTCAGCCTCTTCTAATTCACCAGCTTCAGTTAGCTTTGTTGCCTTAGTTCTATACACGCTACTTAATGAGCTTAAATATGACGCTCTTAATATTTCTTTTTGTGAAAATGAAAGTCGATTAAAAAAAGAGGTGAGCGTTTTTTCACTTTGTTCAAGCTTTGCAATTTCAAGTAAGCCAAATAGGGCGCCTTCGTTTAACGGCTCGCTTTTAAGCACCACTTGGTAGGTAAGCGCAGCTTGTGAATATAGCCCTTGGGCAAATTGTAAGGTGCCACGATTTGCCAGTACGGTATTAGGTTCTTCTTCTAATGCGGCGGCTAAATCGAGTTTAAATTTGGCAACTCTAAATTCACTGCTGTCTATAGCGTCTCTTGCTTGGCGAATATACAGCCAAAACTTAGCTGTTTTAGCCATGCTTTTAAGGGTATTTCGCTCTGCAAAGTCGGCAGTGTATTTTTGTGCACGTGTAAAATAGTTATAGGCTTTACCATGCTCCCCTAATTGTAGGTAAAGTATGCCTAAGCTGTTCATTATTTCGCCGTCAGTAGGGCGGCCTTTTAATGCTTTTAATAGAAGAGGTTCTGCTGCATTTAACCTTTCTTGTTCGAGTAGCTTATTGCCTTTTAACCAAAGCTGATAAGCCGGGTCGGCTAATAATTTTTGGCGTGCTTTTAATTGCTTTTTAAAGTCTTGATACTGTAACTCTCCCTTATTACTAAACGGGTAAAGTATAAAGTATTGCTGAAATTGCTTGTCAGTATTACTGTTTATGGGCATGTTTTTTAGTGCAGAGAGCCAAATACCTTCAACTTCATCACTAAAACCCGATGTCGATCCATACTTACTTAAAATACGCATAGCTGCTTTATCGCGTGGGTTACGTCTTAGCAAATGTCTGGCATAAGCAACTTCTATAGTGCCTAGGTTGTCATAGCGTTTTAATAATTGCTTGTAACCATTTTTAACCCCTTGCCATTGAGCGCTGTCTTGTGCATACCAGCTTAAATGCTCAAGCTCAAAGTTTAAAGTAGGATAAACATCATTAAATATTTTATTGTAAATTTGACGTGCTTGTTCATATCTACCGGCACGAGCAAGCAGCTTTGCTTCTTGAATTACTGCCTTGTCTTTACCTTGAATACGAGACATAACCTTGAGTTTTTTTACGCAAGGTGTTTGTTGTGTTAGTTGGTTATCAAGCTTACTTAATAACAAGTTTGCCTGGTCTGTATTGCCATTGGTAAAGTCGTAATGTGCAAGCGCACATTGCGTTTCTATTCGCGTAGGGGCAATTGCAACCAATTTTTGCAGGCTATCTTCAACAAGTCTTTTGTTTTGTTGTGCTTCACCAATACTAATTTGGTTTAATAACCAATCAACCGATTGTGTATCAATATCATTTATTGTTGCGGCATTTAAATTAGTGCTTAGTGCCAATGTACAAGCTAAGGCCAACCTTAACGACATTCAGTGCTCCAAGTAGGTTGTAGCGTTCCATCAGCCGTTATTTTAAAGCGCTTGTTAACAGCACTTTCACCAAATAAATGCAATACACTGTCGTAATAACGTGTTTGTGTAAAAGACTTATCAATCATTAGCTTTTGCTGAATGGCCATTACCAGCTCATTATTAACTTGCTCTGCTAACAAAGGCAGCAGGGCAGCGTTAAAGCCCAAAGGCCCTCTTTTTTCAGATTTACCTGATTGAGCATACGTATTTAAAGGGACATGGCCGCGCTCTTCAATGGTGTCCACAAATGGTGCAAACTGAGCAAGAAGCTCTTGTTTGTAGGGTGCATCTTTTGCCATCATACTTGCCCAAAGGTAAACACGAATTGCATTATAACTACCTAAATCTGTATTTTTTCTGTCGTAGTAAAAACCGCGGTTTGAATCAAACATAACCCAATCAGGGCTAACGCCTTGCTGTGCGGTATCTAAAATTAACTTAGCTGATCCTTCGTGCAGTTGGTGCCACGGTGAATGTGGATAAAGCTTTTTAAATTGCTGGTAAATAAATAACGGCGAGTAGCTAGGATTTAGCTTATAGCGCTCATTGTCAAACTCAAAACCGGCAGGTGCGGGTAGTAAAGAAAGGCCAAGGCCCGTTATGTAGGCGGTTTCTTCTCTGATTATACGTTGAGCAAGCACTGCGGCTAAAATACTATAGCGGCGTTCATCCCATAAAATTGCCGCTTGCGATAAACTGTAGGCAATCCATAGGTCTGAATCTGACGCAGGGTTTGAATCTAAAATCCCCCCTACGCGGTTTTTATCTAGTCCCCATTTCCATGCTGGTAAACGCGTACTTAAATCGCCCTCTGATAAATGCTCTTGGGTCCAATTTAAAACAGAATCAAAAGCGGCTTTATCGTTGGCAATAAGCGCAAAAAATAGTGCATATGATTGGCCTTCAGAGGTTGTGATACTTTGATCACTGCCCAAGTCAATAACGCGGCCGTCTTGGCTTATAAAATGATTTTTAAACACTTGCCACGACTGCCAAGGTTCGCACTGTTCAACTTGTGCGTTGGCATTGAAAGCAAATAGTGCCATCACAGTAAAAAACATATTAACGAGTGATTTCATTATTCGTCTCCTTCAGCTAAACGCTTGTAAGTTAGTGCTTGTAATAATCGCCATAAGATAAATGAGATCAGCAATAGCGTTAAAATAGACAGTAATGCCAAAATAAATGGATGATCAGATAAGTGAAACCACACTAATGTATGGACTGGGATATGGCCTACAAAGTATTGCTCATCTACTTGGATGGTTTTAATACCCTGTGAGTTGATAATGGCTGCACTACCTTTTATTTGGGCTAATTTTTCTGAGTTCATTAGAACATCGTCAAGTATAGTGAATGCATTTTGCGTAGTAGCACTAAAAGAGACGATAGAGCGATCAGAGTCAAACGGTGATTGAAACCCTGTTATAACAGCCATATCGCCACTACTTTTAATACTAACCTCTACTTTATCGGTCGTTTGTTCGTCGTATGCACCATTATAAATTGCCTGTTTAATTGCACGCTGATTATTGTTCAGTAAAACATTTGTTTGTGCATCTTCATCTAAGTCATTAGCAATACTGTTAGGTTTAGCAATAACGAGTATGTCTTTATCATCTAAATCAGCGTCCTCATTTAAATGAGCAACACTCATTCTGTGGGTTGGGTAACCGGTGATCGCGCCAAAGTGGCCCGTTAAATTAAATAAAACGGTTAAAGCATTAGGTGTTGGGTTTTCATCAATAAGCACAAGTGTTTGTTGTAAATCAGCATATTTGGTAAAAGGAAAGCCACTATTAGCAAATACGTTCAGATCTGGTAATGCGATATAGTGATCAAATTCACTTACGTCAATGCTTGAATCGCCATCAATAACACCAAACTCACCGCCAGGAGGTGCAACAGCACATTCGCCTTTTTTGAGTACACCAAACCTAAAGTCAAAGTTAAGCTCATTTCTGTTAGCTAAATTAATGCCATTGACAGAAAAGCCTTCTGTGCTTTGTGTGGTGTCGGTATTGGCAACTAGTGGCAACAACGCTTGCGTTGTTTGTAATAGATCGTTGTTTTTATCGAGTAAAAAGCCACTTATAAACTCTTGGTTTATTAGCATATTTAAACGAGAGTCGATGGCTTCTGATTCTGGCGTGCTACGGTACTGAAGAGTAATAGGTATTCCTCTTTCACGCCACGTGAATAGATCAGGTGCAAAGCGAATGTTTAGTTTTACTGGACCATTATTAAGGCCTTGCGCCTGTAGTTGCGTAGGGTAGTCAATAAGCTCGTCAAAATGCACTGGACGATCGCTTCTAAGCCAGCGTGGTGCATCATACGCTTTTCGAAGTGGCAACTGATTTATGGCTTCAATACTTGCGCTTCTTCCAGTCATTACTTTGTGGCCAAACGCAAGGCCAGTCACCGCTGTTTTTAAATCAGCTTCATCACGGCCCAGTATGAGTAACATTTTATAGTAACGATTAAATGGGTTTGAAATAATTTCAATCGTTGGTTTTTCAACATCTGGGTAATCTTTCAAAAAATCAGGTTTTGAATCATTAGTAATAAAAACCACACTGTGTTGATCAGGCGATTTATTTAACGTTACGGGAAAATTAAATCCACGCCAATCAGCTTGGGCTCCAAACCAACTCGATAGCGTTGCTGCTGCCTCAATAGCTTGGGTATTGGGTGTTTTAGCAAATACAAATGGAAGGTTAAGCTTGTTGTAATCCTTTTCATCAAAAAACGGCTCTGGGAGGTATTCTAAACGGCTATCGATAGCGAGTTGCTTTTGATCGAGCGTTATGTTGCTTGATTTATTTATTTCTGTCCAAATGGTGCGGCTGAAATAATCTTGACATCTAAGGTCGTAATAACCAACCAATTCAAAGCGGACTTGGTTGTAATCTTGAATGTATTTAGCGTTAAGATCTAGGCTATGCTGCACTGTGTTCTTTACAATACTAAGTTGTTCGTTAATAGGTAAAACAGTGACTAAATTATCATTAAAGTATACTTTTAAGTGCGAAACATTCGCGATTAATGAAGGCGAGTTAGTATACGAAAAGTTAAGCTTTAAATTGGTGCTCAATTTATCTATTCGGTTTGTAAAGTCAACGCGGGAGTTATTATTTACCCCGTTGAGCCTAAAACCTGTAAAGCCTAACGCTTCAAACTCTAAGCGTAAACTCGACACCTGAGCGCTCTCAGGGTATCCATTAATGAACATTGATTTATTTTGTAATGGCTCAATTGCATGCGCAAAGTAAGCGCAACAAATAAGCGACAATGTTAGGGATATATTAAGCAACTTTTTAATCATAATTATTATGCACTATTGGTCTTTTTGGAGTAAATGAGTTTACGTATACAACTAAATTAGTCATAAACTGAATGATAGGTTGAAGCACTCTTGGTGCGTGGAAGAGCAAGTTACTAAACCCTCTGAGGCTTGTTTTTTGCACTTCTTTAAAACTGTAAGATGGGCGGTCATGTCTAAAGTTATTTTGCCAGTCAAGCCACGCATCAGCTCGTGAAAATGTACATTGTATAAACGCGCGCTGTTTTTCAAGAGATAAATCTTTAATGGTTAAGCCAATTTGATTACCCCGAGTATTACAAACATGGGTAGTAAACGAAAATTGCTTATTACCGCGGCTCATTAATAATTCTATTTTATCGTTTACACGACAAGCATGTGCATGGTCGGTTTCTATTCCTACGCCGTTATCGGAGTAATCTGTAATTTTTACTTTTAATGTGTGGCCATTTGCTAAACGAACTCCCGCTGGGAAGTTTGCTTTAATGCGGTGTGAATGCCTCACTTGGCGTGCTTCTGCTGCCACGGCAACCGCAGCACCCAAAATGATAATATTATAAAGCGCCCACCCCATACTAATCAGCAGTACACCAACTTGCGTAGGGTCGCCAAAAAACAGGCGCAAAATACCAACTAACATACCGACTAAATTAATAGCGAGTAAAACCAAATATGGCTTAGAAATACCCCAGTCATAATGCTCTTTATCGTTTAATCCACCTTTTTCGGTAACGTTAAATTTACCTTTGTTTGGATTAAACAAAGCAACTGTTGTTGGCTTTAATATGTACCAAGCAAGCACAGATTCGTAAACTTCGCCCCA
>NZ_NTLW01000306.1:0-3853 GCF_002632075.1 Pseudoalteromonas sp. ESRF-bin5
TGGTGAGTTAATTACTTTATACCCCGTAAAAGCGTTGCTTTTAAACGCCAGCAAGCTGCGCGTCTACCAGTAAATTTAGAAATAATGGACTTTCAAAACTGTAATGCACAAAGAGGAGTGAATGAGGAGTAAATGAGCAGCTAAAGTGACAAGCGGTGTTTTAGTTTATTTTTGTAGACGTAGAGCTTGCTCACGTTAGAAGCGGCAGCTTCTTGTTATTTAAAAATAAATATAACCACAGAGCACACCGAGGCGCTTTGCGCTACACAGAGTTAAAAAATATTGGTTTGGTCACTTCTCCTGGCCTTCACTTCTCGGTGGTGAGTTAATTACTTTATACCCCGTAAAAGCGTTGCTTTTAAACGCCAGCAAGCTGCGCGTCTACCAGTAAATTTAGAAATAATGGACTTTCAAAACTGTAATGCACAAAGAGGAGTGAATGAGGAGTAAATGAGAAGAGCAAAGCTACTTGATTTAAGTTATTGGTTTTAATAACGAGTCACTTAATTACTACTCTAAAAGCGCAGCGTCTCTTACCCTCTTTGTGATCAATTGGCTTTTAAAACTGTAATGCACAAAGAGAATATAATGAGAAGTAAATGAGCCGAGCAATACCAATGTTTAGTTTATTTTTGTAGACGTAGAGCTTGCTCACGTTTGAAGCGGCAGCTTCTTGTTATTTAAAAATAAATATAACCACAGATCACACCGAGGCGCTTTGCGCTACACAGAGTTAAAAAAATATTGGTTTGGTCACTTCTCCTGATCTTCTCCTTCACTTCTCGGTGGTGAGTTAATTACTTTATACCCCGTAAAAGCGTTGCTTTTAAACGCCAGCAAGCTGCGCGTCTACAGGTAAATTCAGTCATGGCATTGTAAATGATGGGCTTTTCACTAACTCTAAAAGCGCAGCGTCTCTTAACCTCTTTGTGAATAATGGGCATAAAAAAGGCGTTAATATTAACGCCTTTTTATATTGAGTTGATTACAACATTGGTTTTAACACATCAAATATGGCTTCAATGTGGTCGTCTCTGTCGTTTAAAGCTGGGATGTAGCGGTATTTTTCGCCGCCAGCTTCTTCAAATATTTCGCGGTTTTCGCCTTCTAACTCTTCTAGTGTTTCAAGGCAGTCGGCGCTAAAAGCGGGGCTTATAATTGCCACATCTTTAATTCCTTCGGCTGGCAGGCTTTCTAGCGTTGCATCTGTGTAGGGCTTTAACCACTCTGCTTTACCAAATCGGCTTTGGAAAGTGCTAATGACATTGTCTTTATCAAGGCCAAGCTTTTCAACAACAAGTCGCGTTGTTTGTAAGCACAGGCAATGGTACGGGTCGCCGTTGTCTAAAAATAATTTTGGCATACCGTGGTACGAAAAAACAATTTTTTGCGGCATCCCATTGGCTGCTAGATCTTCGCTTATGCTATTAGCTAACGATTCAATATAAGTGGTGTTTTTGTGGTAACCGTTTATAAAGTGAAGCTCAGGCACCCAGCGCCATTTGCGTAGCACGCTTGATACAGCGTCAAATGTAGACCCTGTTGTAGGGCTTGAATACTGCGGATACATTGGCATGATAATTATGCGCGTGAGGCCTTTGTCTCTTAGTTCTTCAAGGCCAGCTTCTATTGAAGGATTACCGTAGCGCATGGCCATAACAACTTCGGTGTTTGTGTAGCCTTTTTGCTTTAACAATGTGTTGAGCTTTTCGCTTTGCTGGCGCGTAATGTGCGTGAGGGGCGACCCGTTTTCTGTCCAAATGCTTTTGTATAGCTTTGCTGAACGTTTTGGACGTACTCTTAAAATAATGCCATGTAATATGATCATCCAAACAAGGCGTGGTATTTCTACTATGCGTGGGTCAGATAAAAACTCGCGTAAGTAGGTACGCAGTGCCGCGGCTGTTGGGGCGTCTGGGCTCCCTAAGTTAGTAAGCAGTATTCCCGTTTTTTGATTAAAACGCCCGTCGTGGGGATTGTCGGTTACGGCAGAAAATCGCGACACGTTGTGCTCCTTCAAGCAAAGTTATATGTATATTTTAGGCTTATTGTAACGAAAAAAAGCCTGCTTTAGATCAATCATTTAGCGCTTTTAATCATAATTCTAAAGGGGGTTGGTTTTTTTGCTTCAAGTTGTTGTAACTTTTCAATTGATTTACGGCTAAACACATGGCCTTTGGGCAGTAATATAATGCCAGTGTGGCTTTGTATCGAGTTCCCCAATACCATATTTTCTTTAAGCTCTTGAGCATTACAAATAGTGACCGAACCCGCTGTGCTTTTCTTCTCTTTCATTTTGTTGTGGCTGGCTTCAAGTGCTCGCACAATTTTTGGATGATAAAACGTACCGCTGTAAAGTTTTATAGTGTCGAGTGCGTGCTGGTGATGTTCGGCCTCGTTGTCGCCCACACTTTGTTCATAGGCTTCCCAATAATCACGTGCAACGCTTAAAACCATGGCGCCAATGGGTATTTTGTTACCCGAAAGCCCTTTAGGTAACCCGTTGCCGTTATAGCGCTCATATTGATAGTAAATAGCATCAGATACATCTTGTAAATGCAGTGCAGGCATAAGCATTAGCTGCGCGGTGCTTGGATGTGTGTAAAAGGTTTTGCGTTGTACTTCGGTTAGTTTATTCACTGGTTTTTTATAAAGATCGGGGTCCATGGCTAGCAATCCTATTTGTGCTAGGTAACCCGCAGTTGGCGCAAGTTCGATACTTTTTTGCGATGCATTTAGATACAAGGCTATATGCGTACAGGTATTGGCAATGTTTTGTGCTCTGTTGCCATCGAGATAAGGGTTTGCATTGATAAAATTGTAGAGCAGCTCTACGGTAGATTTATGCTCGTTTTTTTCTCGTTCATTTGCTTTTTCAAGCTGCCTGAGCACTTGTTTTATTTGCTTTGTACGCTTTTCTACTCTGAGTTCTAACGACTGATTCAGTTCGGTTAATTGCGCATTTTGTTTTTTGACATGCGCTTGAAGTAGTTCGTTGTGCTTTTTTAAGCGAAACTTTTCAACTGCTGATTTTATAACACCGATTAAGTGATCGTTTTGCCAAGGCTTTTGAATGTAGGCGTTAATACCCCCATCGTTTACTGCACTAACCGTTGACTCTAGATCAGAATAGCCCGTTAGCAAAATACGTTGAGTGTCAGGAGCTAGCTTTTTTGCTTTTGCTAAAAACTCTGCGCCGCTCATTTTGGGCATACGCATGTCACTTATGACCACATCAAACTGTGTGGCTGTCATTTTTTGAAGTGCGTCGTGTCCGTCGGTCGATACAACCACATTAAATTTGTTCATTCGTAACAGCCGTACAAGTGACTTTAAAACACTTGCTTCGTCGTCTAGGCATAAAATGTGGGCAGGTCTGTTGTTAAATTCTTCTAGTTCAGAGGTTTTTTGCATAAAAGTAAAGCCAGCCAAATCTGATATACGGTTAAATTTAGTCTAACCTCGGCTTATAAACAACTGAATTGGCGGATTTTATTAATCGCAACAAACTTTATTAAAGCGTCAATTTAAAATGCATAAAAAAACAATTAAAACCCAGCATAAAAAGCGAATTTTAGGCTATTTTTTTGCAAAAATTACTAATTACTTCTACTCTAAAACAGAAGGTTACGTACTAATATTGTATAGCGAGGACTGTATGCCAATACCGGTTACAATAGCTGATGACTCAGCACTTTCAAGAAAAACAATTAAACGCGCACTTCCTGAAGATTGGGATATTACAATTCACGAAGCCAAAAATGGGGTTGAAGCGCTAGATGCTGTGCATGCCGGGTTAGCAGAGGTACTGTTTTTAGACTTGCAAATGCCACAAATGGATGGCTTTGAAGTG
>NZ_NTLW01000284.1:0-15761 GCF_002632075.1 Pseudoalteromonas sp. ESRF-bin5
ACTTCTAAACATTTTTCAAAACTTGCTTTGTCGTCTAACGAAGTAATAAAAATAATAGGTAAATAAACTTCACTGTATTTATTTTTTATTATTTTGGCTGTCTCAAAACCATCCATAACCGGCATTATTACATCGAGTAACACAATGTCTATGGCTTTATGCTCAAGGACTTTAATTGCTTCTTGGCCGTTGAAGGCCATCGATACTTGATAACCTTCATCTTTGAGCATTTGACTTAATAAAATACGGTTTAATGCCTGATCATCGACAATAAGAACGTGTGCTGCCATTAGCTAATATCAAATTTCTTATCGAAGCGCGATATTTGTAATATTTTTTTCAGCTGTGGCTGGCAATTAGTGATTTCAAACACAGTCACTTTATCTTCTAATGTTTTTTTCATATTTAAAAGCATGCCTAGTGCAGAACTATCCATATAGTCAGTTTCTCTTAAATCTACAATCACTTTGTTAGTGCTACTGTCTATCTGAGCATAGGCTTGGCGAAAAGACTGCACTAAATTAAAGTCAAACTTTCCCTTTATTTGTATTGTTAGCGCTTTTCCATCGGCTGATGTACGGGTAGTTAAATTCATCGATTTCTTCGTTAAATGTATCTTTGACTAAATATAACCTGTTAAAAGTATTTAGCAAAAAGAAAAACACACAACAGCAAATTTGCTATTATTTACGCCATTATTTAATACATTTTGACTGAATAAGGTAAACCATGACAGATAGTCACTTAGTATATTCAACAAGCACTGGACGTATTGACCAGCCAAAACCAGAAAAAGAGCTTGATATTAAGCTTTTCAAAGATGGTTTTGTTCGTATTGAGCGTCAAACAAAAGGCCGTAAAGGTAAAGGCGTAATGCTTGTTGTTGGCATAGACCCTAAAGATCATGACTTAAAAAAGTTAGCTAAAACAATAAAAAGTAAAATGGGCCAAGGTGGCGCTGTAAAAGAAGGCGTTATAGAAGTCCAAGGCGATGACCGAGATAAGTTAAAAGCAATTTTAGAGGGCTTAAAGTTTAAAGTGAAAATTGCGGGTGGTTAACCCGCAATTATAAAACTACATTACTTTTTTAAATGGTACTTCACCCAGCTTTAAATATAAGTCTGGTAAATCAGACTCAGGGATTGGCCGGCTGTAATAGTACCCTTGCACTATAAAACAGTTGTTGTTTTGTAAAAACTCAACTTGATCTATGGTTTCTACCCCTTCAGCAACCACATCTAAATTAAGCTTTTGAGCCATTGCTATAATAGCGGCAGTAATCTCCATGTCATTGCTATCTTCTGGGATATCTTGCACAAATGAACGATCTATTTTGAGTATATCTACCGGGAAGCGTTTTAAATAACTAAGCGAAGAATACCCCGTTCCAAAATCATCAATTGAGATAGAAATACCTAGTGCTTTTAGTTCATGAAGTTGAGCAATAGCAGCCTCTACGTTCCCCATCAACATGCTTTCAGTTAACTCTAAATGTAATCGTTTAGCCGATACGCCCGATGTAATAATCATCTTACTTAGGGTCGGCACAAGATTCGAATCTTTAAATTGGCGAGCAGATAAGTTAATCGATACGTTATTTTCACGGTTTTGCTCTGTTAATCTCACAACGAAATCACATGACTCCTGTAATACCCACTCACCTAATTCAACAATAAGTCCTGTCGCCTCAGCTATAGGAATAAACTTATCTGGCGGTATTAAACCTTCTGTTGGGTGGAACCATCTCAATAATGACTCGTATCCTACAACCTTTTGAGTACGGCTATCTATCTGCGGCTGATAATAAACCACAAACTGATCTTCTTTTAACGCAATACGCAGCTCGTTTTCAATAAATAATCGCTCATTTGCGGCTGCATTTAGCTCTTGGCTATAAAAGTGGAACGTATTACGCCCTTTCTCTTTGGCCTCATACATTGCTAAATCCGCGTGTTTCAGAAGCTGATCTTCTTCAAGGCTGTCATATGGCGCCATAGTAATACCAATACTCGCGCTTATAATTACTTCGTTATTTCCTAGCATAATTGGCATATTAAGCGTTTGCTGTATTGTATTTGCTACATCGGTTGCGTGCTCTTGGCTTTCAATTCCACTGAGTAATACTGCAAACTCATCGCCGCCTAAACGTGCAATCGTATCTTCCGATCTTAGGCGCTTCTTCAGTCTATTCGCAACCTGTATTAATAATTGATCGCCTGCGTCATGTCCAAGGGTGTCATTAATTCGCTTAAATTCATCTAAATCAAAGTAAAAAAGTGAAAATGCATAATGACCACGTTCTGCAAGCGCAAGAGATTTGCGCAACTGCATTCTGAAGAAGGTTCTGTTTGCTAAACCTGTTAGCGTGTCAAAATAAGCGAGCTGTTCCATTTTGCGCTGGCTTTCTTTAACAAACGAGATATCTTGTGCGGAAGCAACATAACTTGTGATATTACCGCCTTCCTCTCGTATCGGTGAAACGCTCAATGAAACCCAAATAGGCTGTTTGTCTTTGCTTTCAATTAACGTATCACCGCGCCAATAGTTACGACTACGTAGGTCTATATCAATATCTTCAACCAAAATAGCCATATCAGACGCAATAATGTTTAAAAGTGGCGCTCGAGTGAAATGACTCTCTGGATAACCTGTCATCTCTAACATTTTGGGATTAACGTATTCGATAACAAAGTTCTCGTCAGTTATAACAACACCTGTGCCAGAGAAAGCGACTGCTTTTGATAATCGGTTAGCTGCTTTTTCGGCTATTTCTTTTTCAGTTATTCGCTGGTTAAGTCCATCTATTAATTTACGAATTTCAACCGTCATATCTTTAAACGAACCGTTAAGCGTACCAATTTCGTCTTTGTTCTCTTCTGGAAATTGAGTATCTAGTTTGCCCTGACCAAAGCTCGATACCGCATAAACAAGTGAATGCAATCGGCGTAACACAAGATGCTGCAAGGCTTGATGCAATAACAAGGCAACTAAAATAGCGTAAAGAATAAAAAGACCAAAAAACTTAAGTTTCAAATCTTGCAGAGCAGATAATGTAGAAGAACGCTTTTTATAAACCCCTATGTACCAATCTAGCTGATCAATTTTTTGAATATTGATTAAGTGTGCCTCGTCATTTTGTAAAAAAGAACTTGCATATTCTGGAAGCTTTGTCGCAATTGCCTCACTAATAATTGACTTGAGCTGAGGGTTTACAAACTCGTCCATAGCCACTTTTTTATTATTTTTTCCGTATTCAGCAAGTAATGAAGTACTCAAATCTGGGTGGGCTAATAATTGGCCTTTACTATCAAAAACAAGTAAGTTTTTTTCTTTGTCTCCTATAGGTAGAAAAGACACGAGTTTATTAAGCGTAATATCACTGCCTGTAACCCCTATAAATTCATTATTCGAATAAATAGGGACCAGTAAACTGATCACCCAATCATGCCATACCCTATCGTAGTAAACCTTTGACCATTCAGGTTCTACAGAGTTGCCTAAACTTTCGCGAACATACTTATAAGTTGAACCACCGCTTACACGAAAATCAGCAGGAGCATTTAACGCCCAATTAGGCGGCGATATTCTGATAAAGTCATCATTGGTTATAAGGTAAAAATTGTAGAAGTCATAAACTAATGTTGGTGAGATAACATCCCATAGTGCTTCAGAGTTATTAAATAACTGTTTATAAAAAGGTGTGAACTTTTCTTGTGGTAAAAACGCGGCAGATAAACCATCCGATGAAGCGCTTCGAATAGTGCCATCACTATTAAACTGTAATTGTGCTTTACTGGTTAGATCAATTGGGGAGTTTTTTTGAAATAACTGCTCATTAACTATGTTGTTAGCTTGCTTAGCAATGTTAACTTTTGTTTCTATTCGTTCTTTAAATTGCCTTACTAATAAATCGGTCGAGCTTTTTAGTACTTCGTGCTCTTCAAAAACCAGCTGCTTTTCCTCAGATTTAAGCATAAAAAAGGCAGCACAAACACCCGCAATTAAACAAATTGAGGATATGAGTAACGACAATTTCACACTTAAAGAGTTTATTCCAAAACGCGATGGAGGGCGTCTATATAGCACAAGCCAACCTTAATTATTAATAGTTGTTATTATTTAGCTGTTAATGAAATATACCAGATTCAAATTCATTATTATAAATTTTTTGTAAACTTTATAAAAAAATTACAAAAGTTGAAATAATCAATACTTAAGCACTATCTTAGTAAAGTATGTTATTGACATTACCCCTAACTCTCCATACATTAACTGCATGAACATATTTTATTCTCGCACTATTTTTTCTTTTTTTAGCTTCTTTAAATAAAAGAGGCTGGCCTGTTTGTGAGATAAATCAATCGAATAGTAAAGCCTCCCAACCGGGAGGCTTTTTTGTATATGCTGCATTTACGCAGATGACTTTTGGAATGAGGAACCCCAAAATGACCAACGATGTATTAAACACATTAAGACATGATATAAATGAAATAGACTCTGACTTACTCGTACTCCTAGCTAAACGGCGCCGTATTAGTCATGGTGTTGTTGAATATAAAATTGCAAATAACAAGCCTATTCGTGATGAAGCCCGTGAACTAGCACTACTAGAAAAATTAATTGGTTATGGCAAGTCACTTGGCTTAGATGCGTATTATGTAAACAATGTTTTTCAAACAATCCTAGAAGACTCCGTATTACACCAGCAAGCAATGCTGCAAAAAAACCTAAACCCTGATGCATTAAGTGAAACACACCGTGTTACTTATTTAGGTGGGCAAGGCTCATATAGCCAACTTGCTTGCCATAAGTACTTTAGCCGTCGCCCCGGCAAACTCGTTGAAATTGGGTGTTCATCGTTTGAAGAAATCACCTCTAAGGTAGAAAGCGGGCAAGCAGACTTTGGATTACTTCCTATTGAAAATACCAGCTCAGGCAGTATTAACGAAGTATTTGATTTACTACAACACGCACAAGTATCTATTGTTGGTGAAGTGACACACAGTGTTGAGCATTGCTTATTAGCTAAACCTGATACACAACTTGAACAGCTCACAAAAGTATTTGCTCATCCACAACCCTTCGCGCAATGTAGCCGCTTTTTACAAGGGTTAGGGGATTTGCAACATGAAACATGTGACTCAACATCTTCAGCGCTTCAATCTGCGCTTAGTACACCAAATAGTGCTGCAATTGGCTCAGCTCAAGCTGGTAAAAATGTAGGCCTTGAAGTTATTAAATCAAACTTAGCTAATCAAAGCGAAAACCACAGCCGCTTTATAGTCGTAGCGCGTAAGCCTTTGCATGTGTCGAATCAAATACCAACGAAGACCAGCTTGATCATGTCGACCAAACAACAAGCCGGCTCACTTGCTGATGCACTGATGATTTTCAAGCAACACAAAATAAACTTGGTAAAACTGGAATCACGCCCTACCCCTGGCAACCCATGGGAAGAAGTGTTTTATGTTGATTTAGAAGCAAACTTGGCTGATACCCAAGTAAAAGAAGCGCTAGAGGAACTTAAAGAACATACCCAATATGTGCGCATATTAGGTTGCTACCAAAGTGAAACATTACAAGCTGTTAGTGTGAATACTTAAATATAGGCTATTCAAAAGGAGGCACAAAATGTGCCCCCTTTACATTTATTTGAATGTAAAGCTAGTCGAGCACTTTAGCGTCATTCGCTTTATTAAGTAAACTGCGGCTTTGTGTTAAAAAATGCGCAGTTGAGTCTGAAAAATATGATTTAGCATCTGCAAATGCCTCCATTAAGGCTGCTTTATCACCTATCCTAAGCTTTTCAAGCGTTTGAGCAAAGGTATCTTGGTATTGAGCTAACAAACTTTCAACGTCATCAAACTGAGCCAACATTATATCGGAATAAAGCTCAGGTGATTGCGCAAACAAACGCCCTACCATCATTAGCTCTAATTGATATATCGGCGACGAGCAACTTCGTAACTCTGCTAAAGTATGGCTTTGCTTTGCTAAAAACTGCCCATAAACAAACGTTGTTAAATGTCGCATTACCTGAATTATTTGCATGGCTTCATCATGTTTTTTAGCATCTAGCTCTACAAGCTGACACCCCCACACTTGTAACTGCTCTAATAGCCCTTTTGCCGCCTTATGCTCTCTGCCCTCACATACAACTACCGTTTGTTTTACCCAATGTGAAATATCAGGCCCAAACATAGGGTGTAAACCAACAACTGGACCACTATGAGCTGCTTTTAATGCTTTGATTGGCGATTGCTTTACTGATGTAATATCTACGAGCAAACAGTCATCATCTAGTTTTGGTAGTTTAGCAACTACAGACTCTAAAGCATTAATAGGTACACTTATCATGACCAGTTTTGCACCGGTTAAAATGCTTTGGGCATCATCTTGCTGCTCTTTATCTAATATTTTGACGTCATAACCTGAGCGCATAAATTGTTGGGCAAATAACTGCCCCATCGCCCCTTGACCGCCCACAATAACAATAGGTGAAAGTGATGGCGCTGCACACGCTAACTTAGCCTGTTGGTTTTGATATGCTTCACGCATCATCCGTCTGAGAATATCTTCAACTAGATCAGGACTTACATTTTGATTAATTGCTTCTTGGCGCCTAGCCGCTAGTAATTCAGCTTCACGCTCTGGTGCATGTAAAGGCGCACCTGTTTGCTGTTTGATCTCACCAATTTTTTGGGTAATACCATTGCGTTTAGCTAATAAGGCAACAAGCTGCGCATCGCATTCATCTATACCTTGTCTTAGTTGGGCCAAATCACTTATATTTGCCACGTCCAATCCCACCTTGAAAAAATCAAATTTCGTAAATTTATATTTACATAAAAGTAAACTAATCAATACGATAAATACTAACAGGATACGTTAGACGTTAAAAGGGCTGATCGCATATAGCAAGGTTAAAACCAACGGTGAATTTATGTTATCAGTCAGATTATGGGCAACATATCAGAAGCTTTTGTAGGGAATGATCAATGAGCCTTTAGTTTTTTTGTAGTGAGCTAAATATCGATAAACTCATTGCGTAAAAACAATAAAAAAGTTTTAAACCTAAGCTGCAGTAAATAAAAAGAGAAACGTGTTTTAAGTCAATTTATTTCAAATATGTAATATTGCCTGCGCCACCCAACATTACAATAAAAATCTAGACCGCTTAAAAACGAAAACGGGTTGCAATCCGAAGACTGCAACCCGTTTTTTGCGTTGATAAACAGCGCGTATTAGTTAAGTTTTTCTCTAATACGTGCAGATTTACCAGAACGCTCACGCAAGTAGTAAAGCTTAGCACGGCGAACTGCACCGCGACGCTTAACTGTTACGCTATCGATAAGAGGGCTGTGCGTTTGGAATACACGCTCAACACCTTCACCGTTCGAGATTTTACGAACTGTGAATGCTGAGTGAAGACCACGATTACGCTTAGCGATTACAACACCTTCAAAGGCCTGTAGACGCTCTTTAGCACCTTCTTTTACTTTTACCTGTACAACCACTGTATCACCAGGGCCAAATGCAGGTACGTCTGTTTTAAGCTGCTCTTCTTCAAGCGCTTTAATAATATTTTGGTTTACTTTTGCCATTATGTTTCTCACTTTCCTAGGTGTAACTGTCTTCTAGCCACAAGCTTTTTGGTACTCTTGCTGAAATTCTGCGAGTAATACCGCTTGCTCCTCAGTCAGAGCTAGGTTATGCAACAAGTCAGGACGTCGTATCCAAGTTCTGCCTAATGACTGCTTAAGCCGCCACCTTGCTATCGCTTGGTGATTACCACTGAGTAATACAGCAGGAACTTGTTTGTCGTCCAATGTTTCTGGTCGTGTGTAGTGAGGGCAATCTAGCAAGCCATCCGAAAATGAATCTTGCTCTGCTGATTGGTTATGACCTAACACGCCTGGCACCAATCGCGCTACTGCGTCAATTAATGTCATGGCAGGTAGTTCACCACCACTCAAAATAAAATCACCAATTGACCATTCTTCGTCAACGTATGACTCTATTATTCTCTCATCTATACCTTCATATCGACCGGCAATCAAAATCAGTTTGTCAGAGTTAGCGAGTTCGCTAGCCCCTTGCTGATCAAGTTTGCGCCCTTGTGGGGACATATAAATTACTTTAGCACCATCACCTGCCGCTTTTTTAGCGTCAAGAATAGCTTTTTCCAATGGTTTAACCATCATTAACATACCTGGTCCGCCCCCGTAAGGACGATCATCTACAGTTCTGTGCTTATCTAAAGCATAGTCACGTGGATTCCAGCAGTTAAAATTAATTAACCCATTTTTTACTGCGCGACCAGTAACCCCTTGTTGGGTAATTGCGTCAAACATGTCCGGGAAAAGGCTTATCACCCCAACCCACAATGAACTAGTTTGAGTCATTAAAACCCAGGATCCCAGTCTACGGTAATTTCTTTTACGTCGTATTTAACATCTTTGATAACTGAATCAGTTAAAAAAGGTATTAAACGCTCCGATTGACCAAATGCATCTTTACTGTTTGCTTTCACAACCAGTACATCATTTGACCCTGTCTCCATCAAGTCATCAACAGTGCCTAAGTTATAACCTTTATCAGTTACAACCGACATGCCAATGAGATCTCGCCAATAGAACTCACCTTGCGGTAGTTCTGGTAATTGCGTTGCATCCATTGAGATTTCTGCATGGGTATAAGCCATTGCTTCGTCTCGATCGTTTACTTGCGCAAATTTAGCGATAAAGCCTTTGTTGTGGCGACGCCAGTCGACCACTTCTAAGGACTGCCATTTACCTTGTTGACCTATCAACCACGGGCTGAAATCGAAGATCCCTGCGGGATCATCAGTAAATGAATGTACCTTAAGCCAGCCCTTTATACCATAAGGGGCGCCGAGCTTTCCTACGACAATTATTGATGAGGTGTTCTCTTGACTCATGGTTACACTTACGCCTATTAAGCCGCTTTACGAGCGTCTTTAACTAATTTAGCTACACGATCTGAAAGACCTGCGCCTTGACCTACCCAGTGATCTACACGAGATAAATCTAAGCGAAGTTTTTCTTCCTGACCCGAAGCTATTGGGTTAAAGAAACCAACTTTCTCGATGAAGCGACCGTCACGCGAGAAACGGCTATCCGCAACCACAATTTGATAGAAAGGGCGTTTTTTAGCGCCACCACGTTGCAAACGAATAGTTACCATACCGTCCTCTAAATAGATTGACTGTTTTCATTAATAAGATTTACTCCCCAGTATGGGGAGCCGGTGAATTGTACGAGTTTTTAGCAATAACGCAAGTAAGAAGTGAAGCAAAAAGCCAGTTTAGTAGGTTAAACCGTGATCTAGGCTAAAAATTAGAGTTAATGCAGTACAGAGTGCATAAATTATTCAACAAAAAAGGAGCAATTTGCTCCTTTTTTATATGCGTTGTGATTAATTAAAGTGCAACGCTTACTAAAAATCTAAAATTTTGGACCGCCGCCCATCATGCCCGGTGGCAACATGCCTTTCATACCACGCATCATTTTTTGCATGCCGCCTTTACCTTTCATTTTTTTCATCATTTTTTGCATCTGCGTAAATTGTTTAAGCAACTTATTGATCTCTTGTACCTGTGTACCAGAACCTGCTGCAATACGTTTTTTACGCGACCCTTTAATGATTTCAGGACGAGCTCGCTCCTGTTTTGTCATAGAGCTGATGATAGCCTCCATTTGAATAAAGGTTTTATCACCCATCTGGCCTTTTACCGCATCAGGTAAATTAGACATGCCAGGGAGTTTATCAAGCATCGACATCATGCCGCCCATATTTTTCATTTGCTTTAACTGGTCAGCAAAGTCATCCAGCGTAAAGCCTGCGCCTTTAAATACTTTTTCGGCAACTTTGGCAGCTTGCTCTTTATCCACTTTCATTTCGACTTCTTCGATTAATGAAAGTACATCACCCATGCCTAAAATTCGCGATGCAATTCTGTCAGGGTGGAAAGGTTCAAGTGCGTCTGTACGTTCACCCACACCCATAAACTTAATGGGTTTACCTGTAATATGACGAATAGATAAAGCAGCACCGCCTCGGGCGTCACCATCTGTTTTAGTTAATATCACACCAGTAAGAGGCAGAGCTTCGTCAAATGCTTTTGCAGTATTTGCCGCATCTTGACCCGTCATAGCATCAACAACAAATAATGTTTCAATTGGGTTGATAGCTGAATGAAGATCTTTAATTTCATCCATCATGTCGCTATCCACATGTAAGCGACCCGCTGTATCAACTAATACAACATCAATAAATTTCTTTTTAGCGTGTGTAATAGCCGCAGTAGCAATATCAACAGGCTTTTGTGAAATATCACTTGGAAAGAAATCTACATCAACTTCTGTAGCTAACGTTTCAAGCTGTTTTATTGCTGCAGGACGATAAACGTCGGCACTAACAACAAGCACTGATTTTTTCTTGCGCTCTTTTAAAAACTTAGCAAGTTTACCAACACTGGTCGTTTTACCGGCACCTTGCAAACCAGCCATCATAACAACTGCTGGCGGTTGTGCGTTTAAGCTCAGCTCTTCGTTTGCTTCACCCATCGCTTTTTCAAGCTCTTCACGCACAATTTTTACAAACACTTGTCCAGGCGTTAAGCTTTTAGTTACCTCAACACCCACTGCACGTTCTTTAACTTGCTTTACAAAATCGCGAACAACTGGCAAAGCCACATCGGCTTCCAAAAAGGCCATGCGCACTTCGCGAAGAGTATCTTTAATGTTGTCTTCTGTTAGGCGGCCACGGCCACTGATATTTTTTAAGGTTTTACCTAATCGTTCTTGGAGATTCTCAAACATGTATCGGTTCCGATAAAACGTTATACCAATTTAATTACTCGCCGATTTAGCTACTAGCTCGACTAATGACATTGATATTATTAAATTTGAATTAAAAACAGTATACCGTAAATAGTGGTGGACAATACAGTGTTCAAGTGCAGTGAATTAAGTTTCTTTTTTAAGGTCTATTCATTTGCGTTGCTATAAAATACAATACGTTTGTACTTGCAAGGATTTTTTGACTCAAATTAAGTGGCCCAAGCAAAATGCTGATCATCAGTTTAACTATTATCACCAGTTTATTTTATGTGTTAGCAACGTCACACGTGCTTTCACGGCTTTTTCATAAACAAGGCCCAAACCAAAAAGTAACTGTTATCTTGAGTACCGTCGCTATATTGGCGCATATGTTGTTATTGGTGAACTCGGTGTTTCGTTCTGACGGTCAAGATCTAAGCATTGTAAATGTCGCACTGCTAACCTGTTGGGTTATTGTTGTGTCTGTAACAGCTGTCTCCTTAAAATTTCCAGCCACTTTATTATTGCCCGTAGTGTATGGCTTTGCAGCGCTTTTATCTGTTGCAAGCTTATTTATACCCCATCATATATTGCTGCAAAGTATAGATGTTGAACTTGGTTTGGTTGCCCATATATCACTTTCCCTACTCGCTTACTGTATCTTAATTATTGCAACCTTATACGGCGTGCAATTTTACTTTATAGATAAACGCCTTAAGCGCAAAGATCTCGCCATTGTGCATAGCCATTTACCTCCGTTGATGGTTGTTGAGCGCCAGCTTTATCAACTGCTTAATCTTGGTACTGCGCTGCTTACAATTGCACTCGTGTGCGGGTTTGTATTCCTCGATGGCATGTTTGCCAAAGAGTTTATTCATAAAACCATACTTTCGTTGGTGGCATGGGCTATTTTTGTTGTAGTCGCTCTTGGCCATATTAAACAAGGTTGGCGTGGTAAACCTGTGGTAATTACCATCATGGTTGCAGCATTTGTCCTCACATTAGCTTATTTTGGCAGCCGTTTTGTACAAGAAGTCGTACTAAACAAGTTTTAACTTGACTCTAGTTGCTCACTCTAGCTTAATACGCATTGATTTATAAAAAAAGGATCCATCGTTGGACGACATATCGACAAGTACCCTGTTTATCACATTAGGATTATTGGTACTTTTTTCTGCTTATTTTTCTGGTTCTGAAACTGGGATTATGTCAATCAATCGTATACGCCTGCGACATCTTGCAAAGCAAGATCACCGTGCAGCTAAACGAGTCAGTAAATTACTTAGCCGTCCCGATAGGCTTATTGGCCTCATTTTAATTGGTAACAACCTAGTAAATATAGCCGCAGCTCAAGTTGCCACTATTATAGGTATCCGCCTATACGGTGATTTAGGTATCGCAATAGCAACTGGTGTACTTACCTTGGTTGTGCTTATATTTGCTGAAGTAACACCTAAAACACTCGCAGCCCTTTACCCTGAAAAAGTAGCCTTTCCAAGCTCAGTGATACTTAAAGGCTTGCTGAAAATCATGTTTCCGTTTGTTGTAGTTGTTAACTGGCTAACTAACGGCATATTACGTTTATTTGGTATTAGTGCAGCTCAAATCGATGAGCACAGCATGAGCAAAGAAGAATTAAAAACAGTCGTGAACGAATCAGGTGCTTTATTACCTGCTCGTCACCAAAGCATGCTGACTTCTATCTTAGATCTAGAACAAGTTACTGTTGAAGATATTATGATTCCACGTAACGAAATTGTGGCGATTGATATAAACGACGATTGGAAAGTAATTAGCCGCCAGCTAACACATGCACAACATACACGTGTTTTGTTGTATCGCGATAATATTGATGATGCAGTCGGTTTTATTCACTCACGTGATGCGCTGCGACTTTTAACAAAAGAGCAATTTGACAAACCGTCACTGTTGCGTGCAGTTCGCGAAATTTACTTTATCCCCGAAGGCACATCATTAAATACACAACTGTTTAAGTTTCAACAATCAAAAGAGCGAATTGGTATAGTTGTTGATGAATACGGCGATATTCAAGGCCTAGTAACCCTTGAAGACATTTTAGAAGAAGTGGTGGGGGATTTCACGACCACTCAAACACGTACGCCAAGTGAAGAAGTGACAACACAACCTGATGGCTCGTTTATTGTAGATGGTGGCGCAAACGTTCGTGACTTAAACAAAGAAATGGAATGGGACTTCCCTCTTGATGGTCCTAAAACATTGAGCGGCTTAATTGTTGAATATTTAGAAGATATTCCTGACGCAAATATCAGTTTACGTATTGCGGGATACCCATTAGAAGTACTCGAAGTAAAAGAAAACATGATTAAACAGGTTAAAATACAACCTAAAAAACGTACTCGTCAATAACAAATAAGGAGCCATAAGGCTCCTTATTTACGCTGTTGTCCGATTAAGTAAATAACCGCTCCAACCAACCTTTATCAAGCTCATCTTCACATCGCTTTAATTGCGTGCCATAACGACTTGCTCTATTTTTTACTTTGTTGGCTACGCTCATTAACCATTTTTTCTTCTTATATGTGCCACGTTTATACCCGCCCCAGCCTTCATGATAATTAAGATATTGAGCGTAAGCATCCCATTTTGAAATGCCGTTTACTTTATGCGTTTTATAAACAAACCACGCCATAAAGTCGATTGCATCATCAAAGTCATCCCTATCTGCCCCGCTGTTACCTGTTTCACGAACGTAATCAGCCCAAGTCGGCGTTTTAGCTTGTGAATAACCGTAGGCTGAGCTTGCTCTACCTGTTGGTATAATCCATAAAAAATATTCCATAGGCGGAGCTGCATCGTGCTTAAACGAACTTTCTTGATACATCATGCTCATGAGTACATGTTTAGGAGAGCCCCACTTGTCTTGCGCGTCTTTTGCATCAAAATACCAATCAGGCTTTTCTTCAAAAATTTTACAAAGATCATTTGGCTGTTTAGGTGGCGCTGTAGCACACCCAGCAAGAGTAAAAGCGAGAGTGAGAGATAAAATAAGTGATTTTTTGTTCATTTTTTGTGTTCTCACTGAACTTTTATAAAAAGTGTTGGTCGTAATAATTAATGCAGCTGTATAGCATTGTTTCATCCCTGAATATTATTTACGCAGCCATATTAGGCTGCGTTTTTTTTGAGTGCATGTTGGCTATCAGTTTTTATGAAAATACTCATCTAAAAACGCTGTAAACGACTGCGAATCTGCATTTTCTATATTACGCTGCGCTTCATTTGACTGCTCAACTTGCTGCTCAAGCCACGGCTTTAAAAACTCACTGTAATCTGTTTCTATGTGGCTTTGCTTATACTTATTTGCTAATTCTAAAGCAAAGTGACCATTGTCTAAACCTGACTCTTTTAGTTTTGCTACATATCGCCCAGAGTAAGTAAGCGAAGGATCATTAACCCACGTGCTCATTCGCTCAATTGTTTCAGAGTAATAACTCACGCCGTAAGCTTTATCCATCCACTTTGCAACATCAGTTAATTGAGCAAATATTTGATTCCCCCAAGATTGCAGGCTACGCGGAGTATTATTATCGTTGAGCATCAACCCTTGCTCTCTACCCTGATTTACAACCGCATCTAAATTTTCAGTGCTGCGAGCCTGCTCTTTCCAATCCATGTTTGGTGAATCTTTTAATAAGCAATACGTTAAAAATACATCTAAAAAGTGAATTTGCTCTATATCGATACCCACTTCACTAAATGGGTTTACATCTAGAGCACGAATTTCAACATATTCTATACCCGCTCTCAATAGTGCATCTGTTGGCGTCTCACCACTGTTCGCATTACGTTTAGGGCGAATTGGCGAATAAAATTCATTTTCTATTTGCAGAATATTTTTATTTAACTGTTTTGGCTGTTCGCTAGTGTAGTCGTCAATGTCGCTATATATATCTGATGGCGTATTGATGGCCTTTTTCAAACCAGCAACATATTCATCAAGCGAGTTATACATGACACGCAAAGACGATTGTGCGCTGTTTGTGTAACCTAAGTTACCTAAACGCAGTGCAGTGCCTACCTCTAAGTACAAGGTACCTTTACCTAATTTTTTAAACGGTAAATCTGTTTTACGACCTTGCAAAAATGAGTTGCACAGGGCCGGCGATGCGCCAAACATATAACTAATAAGCCACAGCTCGCGTTTGAAGTTTCTTATCAGCGATAAATAACCATCAGATATAAAATCCTGCAAGCTCGCATTACTTTGCTTTAACGAGTGCAGAGACTTCCAAAGTGACTCTGGAAAAGAGATATTAAAATGCACGCCAGCAATAGCCTGCATCATACTGCCGTATCGATTTTTTAGCCCTTCACGGTAAAGCGTCTTCATTTTGCCTATATTCGAGCTACCAAACTGAGCAAGTACGATATCGTCTTGGTGGTTGATGAAGCACGGCATACTGATAGGCCAAAGCAGTTCGTCACCCATATTTTCAAGCGTGAACTTTTGAAGATCGCGCAGTTGCTTTAATGTTTGCGTTGATGACTCGCTAACCGGTGTAATAAACTCAAGTAAAGATTCAGAAAAGTCAGTCGTTATATGACCATTGGTTAGTGCACTCCCTACCCCTTTAGGATGACCTGTAGGAGATATAGCACCGTTGCTTTGTATTCTTAGCGACTCTCGTTCAATGCCACGTTTAATGCCTTTAATTGCGTTTTGGTGTTCACCAGTCGATAACGCGTTAAGCGCATTTGTTAGATCTTGTGTTGTCAAAAATATTTCCTCGGGCCACGTGGCGTAATCATACGGTTATGGGGGCTAATTACCGATTACTCAAGATTAAATTGTTAAGAACCATTTAGTTTTTTCAATTAGTCTTAAAATCCCTAATTTGAGCATACGCTTGATTTAACTATCTTCGTAAAATTATG
>NZ_NTLW01000226.1:0-11255 GCF_002632075.1 Pseudoalteromonas sp. ESRF-bin5
AGCTTTGATATACTTGGCCCTATTGCTATAGCAGCAAAAAGTAGCACTAATTTAGGTGACGCCCTCAACTGGGTTATTAAATATTTGCACCTACACACTCCCGCTTTAAGTTTAACTATTCATCCGTTAGAGGCTGATAAAACGCTCTTTTTATCATTTCAAATAAACTTAAACCCATTACCTAAAACAACCCAGGTTTTAGAACTAACTATCGGCCTCGCCATGGGAGTAATAAAAAAAATAAGTAATAACACCTGTAAACCACAAGCGGTATTTTTACCTCAAAAGCAACTTACTAATACCCGCGCATACAACACTTACTTTGGCTGCAAAGTCACGCACAATAGAAATAGTGCCGGTATTGTTATTTTAAAAACAGATTTAGCATTATCAATTGCACAACCCCAGTACGATAAAGTACCTGCCGCGCTGCAGTTTTTAGCTCAAAGCGAACAGCAAAATCAATCCCTGCCAACTCAAGTAAGCGCGTTAATTAGGCCCATGTTGCCAATATATCAATGCACAAACGAAACCATAGCAGCAGCGCTGGGTATGCACCCAAGAACATTGCACAGAGAGTTAAATAAACACAACACAAGCTTTGTAAAACTAAAAGACTCAACCCGGCGCTCATTAGCTGCGCACTATTTGGCGCAAAACCATTACAGTATTTCAACCATCTCAGAGCTATTAGGTTATCAAGAACAAGCAACTCTTAGCGCCAGTGTAAAACGTTGGTTTGGTTATTCTCCGCGAGCATACAGAGCTAAAAAAATGATAAACTTAAATAAACATAATTCTAAGGAATGAGTATGAACTTTGTAATTGTAGGTACTAATTTTATCAGCGACACATTACTTGACGCTGCTAATACCCTCGCTGATTTTAATTTATATGGGGTTTGCTCTCGCGCGCTTTCAAGCGGCGAAGCATTTTTAGCAAAGCACCCGCAAAATACACATGCAAAAACGTTTACCAGTATTGAACAAGTTTGCCAAGACGAATGCGTTGACGCAGTTTATATAGCCGCGCCCAACAGCTTGCACAAACAGTATGCGGTTAGGTGTTTAAACGCAGGTAAACATGTACTCGGTGAAAAGCCGTCTGCAGCCAATAGCCAAGAACTAAAAGAAATCATAGCCACCGCTAAGCAAAACCAGTGCTTATACATGGAAGCAATGATGACCACCCATTTACCTAACTTCACATTGTTAAAGCAAGCACTTAGCAGAATAGGCACTCCTCGAAAGTACATAGGTCAATACAGTCAATATTCATCTCGTTACGATAAGTACAAAAATGGGGAGCGCCCTAACACCTTTTTACCTGAATTTGCCAACGGTGCTTTGGTCGATTTAGGTATATACCCTCTTTACTTGTTAATTGCACTTTGGGGCGCGCCGCAAAGTGTAAATGCAAGTGGCGTAATACTAGATACCGGTGTTGATGGCGCAGGCGATGTACTGCTTAATTACTCAAATAAGCAAGCTGTAATTAGCTACTCAAAAATATCGCAAGGCGACAACATAACAGAAATACAAGGTGAACTTGGCAGAATGCGTATTGAAGCCGTATCGCAACTCAAAAAAGTAGAGTTTATTGCTAACAATGGCGAATCAGAAATTATATCTGAACAATTTGATAAGCATTTTATGAAGTTTGAAGTTGCTCACTTTATGCAACTCATAGAAAAAAAACAGTGGGAATCTGATGTAAACACCTTCGCGTTGTCATTAGATGTTATGAATGTACTTGACGAAGCTCGTAAACAATTAGGTGTGATTTATCCAAACGATAAAACACATTAATTTAGCCCTTGACTGGGGTAAGTTGTATATGGGCGTTAACCAACGACAGTTAACGCCCATGGGGAAATGCAAATCACTATACTAACTACACACTTTTACTTACGCACATTACAACAACGATCCCCATCCGTGGGCAATCAATTTGATATAATGACCTAAAGTATTTACCAATTACTGACTGACAATAGAGCTATTAATCAATCTTCATCAGAAAACAGCCATTACTTATTTTAACGGCGTAAATCAAAACTAACACACAAAAACATAACCAATCAAGCTGGCCAATTTTTTTAATTTTAAACTAAATTGGTATTACACGAATTAAACCAACAAACAATATTGTTTTATAACCAAATCATAGCGCTAGAATTTTGACATATTAGTGAGGTTTGGGGTAACCTTGTCGGTTAATAAATGATATAAATTTTTAGACCTAAATGGTCAATATTCCTTAGGGTATGAAGGTACAATATGGGTAATCGTCGCTTATTTTGGCGCATTGTTGATAAAATAGAGTCTTTAATAAATCAAGGTGAGTTTACTGCTGGGAGTCGTTTACCTCCTGAGCGTGAACTTGCAGAAATGTTTGACGTAAGTCGCCCAACAATTCGAGAAGCAATTATTGCATTAGAAGTACGTGGACGGGTTGAAGTTAAAACCGGTTCGGGTGTTTATGTTGTTGAACAAAAAAATGCCTCTATAAAATCAAAAGAGATCAGCGCATTTGAATTAACTCAGGCCCGCGCACTCATCGAAGGCGAAATTGCAGCACTTGCCGCTCAAAGTATTACAGAAGAAGAACTTGAGCAGCTAAATCAAACGCTAATAGTAATGGAAAAAGGGCTTTATGTAGAGCAAGCAGACCGAGAATTCCATGAAATAATTGCCAGAGCAACACGCAATAAAGCGCTTGAATTTGCTGTTTCTAACTTGTGGGATTTACGATTAAAAAACCCACAAATTGTTGCCGATTACAGTAGTGTTTGTACTAATAACAACGAATGTGTGATGGATGAGCACACCGCCATTTACACGGCACTAAGAGCACATGACGCTAGTGCAGCCCGTGCGGCCATGCATAAACACTTCAACCGATTAATTAATGCATTGTTTGACGCTGTAGAAGCGCGTGCTCTTGAAGAAATAAAACGTAAAAATGACGAAAAACGCGGTCTTTACTCTTTGGACGGTCTCGTTAATAAAAGCGCTCACTAAGTTTAAACATACTAGCAAACACCTGTTTGCTAGTATGTTGCCCTTCATTAGATCTTACTCTAAACAGCCACACCTATTTTTTAATCGCAAACACTTACCAATCGTACTAAAAGCAGATATTATCCCGCCACAAAATATAGCCATTGCATCTTAAATAGTGGAAATTTATTAACCCCTATTAACAGTGCTTTAAATTAGGGACAACAATGCAATCAAGTACCAAAGATTTCATATTAGCAACTGTTTGCTTATTAATTGCCATGATGACCATTCAATCGGGTGCGTCGTTTGCAAAGCAACTATTCCCCATTGTTGGCCCTGAAGGGACGACCGCGCTTAGGCTTGGTTTTTCTGCGCTTTTGTTATGTTTAGTATTTAAACCATGGAAACATATACCTGCCAGAGGAAACCGCTTAGCTATTGTGGTTTATGGTTTAAGCTTAGGTGGAATGAACATTCTGTTTTACTACGCTATTGAGCGCATACCCTTGGGTATTGGTGTGGCACTGGAGTTTACTGGTCCCCTTGCCGTTGCTTTATTTAGCTCTCGCCGTAAACGCGATTTATTTTGGGTTGCCTGCGCCATTGCCGGTATATTACTTTTATTGCCCGATATGAGCGGTGAAGAGAGCTTAGATCCTGTTGGTGTTATTTTAGCTTTAGCAGCAGGTGCATGTTGGGCTGGCTATATATTGTTTGGTAAAAAAACCGGAATGCAAAGCTCAGGTGGTGCAACGGTTGCCCTAGGTATGACCGTTGCGGCCATTGTGCTTGTGCCCTACGGAGGCATTATGCAAGCGAGCGCATTCACATGGGAAGTTATTCCTCTGGGCATTGGTATTGCAGTTTTATCAAGTGCGTTACCTTATACGCTTGAAATGGTGGCACTGCGTAATATGCCTTCTCAAGGCTTTAGCATAATGATGAGCCTTGAACCTGCCATTGCATCACTTGCTGCCTTTGTTATTTTAGGCGAGCTACTCACACTCTGGCAGTGGTTAGCCATTTTATTAGTAATTATAGCCTCGGCAGGAAGCTCCTTCTCTGGCGAGTCAAAAAAGTAGCCTAAACCAAAAGCCATCAACCACGATGGCTTTTTTGTTAAGCTGTATGTGCTTTTTGTTTTTCTTTTTTAGCAGAATAAACAAAACCTATTAACGCAATAAGCGGCATTGCAGCCGCAACTAAAGCTATACTTTCCCACCCCCCAAACTCATATAATGAGCTAGCAATTAATGACCCAACAGCACCGCCCAAAAATATACTGGTCATGTAAATGGCGTTAAGCCGAGCACGACTTTGTGGCTCTAGCGAATAAATTACCCGTTGGCCAAGTACCATATTGGCTTGCACTGCAAAATCAATTAAAACACCGGTTAGCGCCAATATGATAATGCCATTTGGTAAATCAAATAAGCTGGGTAAAAAACACAATAATGCAATCACTTTGGCTAATAACGACATTTCGTAGGTATAGCCTTTGTCAGCTAAACGCCCAACAATAGGCGCTGCAACAGCACCGGCTGCGCCTACTAAAGCAAACAATGCTATTTGAGTTTGCGAAAAACCATATTCTCTGGCAAGCACAACAGGCACTGTCGTCCAAAACAAGCTAAATGACGCAAACATTAGCCCTTGATAAAAAGCACGTTGACGAAGCACAGGTTGACTTATTACCAGCGATTTTAACGATCGTAATAAAGCAAAGTAACGTGTTTTATGCGTTGGCAACCTTGTGGGTATAGCAAAGTAAATAACTAAAGCAATAAATACCATGCATCCCGCGGCAAAAAAGAATACGGCACGCCAGCCAAAATGATCAGCAATTATGCTGGCTACAGGTCTTGCTAGCAAAATACCCAACAACAGCCCCGCCATAATATTACCTAAAACTTGCCCCCGCTTTTCGTCTGACGATAAATGCGCCGCCAACGGAATAAGTACCTGCACCGATACCGAGCTTGCCCCCACTAGCAAACACAAAAACAGCATTGTATTTGGAGTTTGAACAACCCCTAGCCCAATTAGGCTAAAAAATGTAATACACAGAGTAATTAACATTAACCGTTTATTTTCAACTAAGTCGGCTAACGGCACTAAAAAAAATAACCCAATGGCATAGCCAATTTGAGTTAAAGACACAATAAAGCTGGCACTGTGTGCACTTAAACCCACATCTGGGGCTAACAATTCTATAATAGGTTGTGCATAGTAAATGTTGGCAACAATTAAGCCGCAACATAGTGCAATAACGCTTACAAGAGTACGGCTGATCTGCACAGGGTCTGCGCTTAAATTAGACATGGCATTCTCAAAATTAATTAAATAAAACCTCAAAAAAATGAGTTTTTTTTATTAGGTCACTTTATGGGCGAAGGCTTTCCGTGCGGGCCTGAACGTAAATATTGCTTAGGTGCGTTAACTGTTGCACCCAATTCAGCAGCTGCATGCCATGGCCAATGTGGGTTATATAAAATACCTCTAGCTAAAGCCACTGCATCCGCTTTGTGCTCGCTTAAAATATTTTCTGCTTGTTGCGCTTCGGTAATTAAACCCACCGCAATAACCGGCATATTAACGGCCTGTTTTATTGCAGTAGCAAAAGGCACCTGAAAGCAAGGCTCAACAGGTATTTGCTGTAAAGGGCTTAAACCCGCAGTACTTACATGAATAAAATCACAGCCAAGCTCATCAAGTGCTTTAGCAAGCACTATTGATTGCTCTAAATCCCAACCACGTTCAACCCAGTCAGTCGCTGAGATTCGAATACCCACGGGTTTGTTACTGTTAAACTCTGCGCGAACAGCTTTAAATACCTCCATTACAATGCGCATACGGTTTTGTAAACTGCCTCCATATTCATCGTCACGCTTATTACTCAAAGGTGATAAAAACTGATGCAACAAATACCCATGAGCGCCATGTAATTCGATCAGATCAAGGCCTAGCTCGTCGGCGCGTTTAGCAGCGCTTGCAAAGTCCGCAATTAATTGGCCAATATCTGCTTTACTCATTTCAACAGGTTCAAACGAGTGCTCATCGTAAGCCTGTGCCGATGGCGCAATAGTTTGCCAACCATTTTTATCGCTAGGTGAAATAGCACCTACGTCGTCCCACGGTTTACCGGTTGACGCTTTACGCCCTGCATGCGCTAGCTGAATACCTATAGGCATGTCACTATATTGCCTAACCGCGTTTAAAGTTTTACCTAATGCTTGTTGGGTTTCATTATTCCACAGACCTAAATCACCATAGCTTATTCGCCCCTCAGGGCTTACCGCCGTCGCTTCCATAATAAGTAAACCGGCTCCACTTAAACTCAGTTGACCTAAATGAATGGTATGCCAATCAGTTGCCTCACCATTAATAGCTGAATATTGGCACATAGGTGCAATAATAATGCGGTTAGGTAAACTGAGCTTACCCAAAGATAACGGCGAAAAAAGCTGGCTCATAACAGATCCTTGATGCATACGAATTAAAAATTAAATTGAATGTACGAACTAATAAACACATTCGCCCATTTAGTCATATAAAAACCTTTATTTAAAAGTAGGTTATGGGGAGATAAAACTTTTTTTAAACCGCTACAACTTATTAAAAAATAAATGGCTCCCTGCCCAGCCAAATAAACTTACAAAAAATTAACACCACCAAAATCCAAGCATGCAAAAAATCATGAATAGTCATTCAAATGTTCACAAATATTAAAACCGTACACAAATTGTACCTTCCACGGGTAAAGCTAATAATAAATGGGTGATAAATTTAACAAACCCAACAAACCACACCTAACCAATCCTTTTTTATTCTAAAAAAGTGAATTTTAATTCAATTTACACATTCCCTGATTCGATTGTGACTGATATCATATTCACTGTACTTTACTTATGTTAAATCTTTGAACTAGGGATCATTTTTATGTTTAAACCAAGCTTGTTAACCTTGGCTATGTCGGGCGCCCTATCTAGCGCTTTTTTACTTCCAAATACTGCGTTTGCCCAAGAGCAAGAAGCCGCAAAAGACAAATCACTTGAAGTTATTGAAGTAACAGCAACACGACGTAGCGGCTCAGTGCAAAACGCACCGCTTAACATTACAGCGCTTGATGCCGACATAATGAAAGACCAAAACATCAGCGAGCTCGCCGATGTAGCACGTTGGGTACCTGGTTTAACAATTACCGATCAAGGTGGTCGTTCTGGTTCACCTATTATTGTACGTGGTTTAAACACAAACTCTTCAGGTCCATCATCAGACGGTGGCACCGTTGCAACTTACATTAACGAGATCCCAGTCGCCATTGATATGCGCCTAGTCGACGTAGAGCGCGTAGAGGTTCTTATTGGGCCACAAGGTACGCTGTACGGTGCAGGTACATTAGGTGGTGCTATTCGCTACATGCTTAAAGAGCCTGAGCTTGATTTCACATCACTTGAAGTATTCGGCAATGTATCGCAAACACAAGAAAGCGACTCTATTGGCGGTGAAGGTGGATTCATATTTAACTTACCATTAATTGAAGACACACTTGCCGTTCGTGCTAGCTTGAACATTTACGAAGACCCAGGTTTTATTGACTATGGTTACGTAGTGCGTGAGCCGGGCGTATCGTTACCTGACCCAGATTGGACCGACAGCGCAGCAGTTAACAACAACCTTAAAAATGTAGAAGACGCCAACGGTGAATCAACCACTACAGGGCGTATTTCTGTTCGCTTTAAACCAAGCGAAACATTTGAAGGTACACTTAACTACTTTTACCAAAACCAAGACAGCGAAGGTCGTTCAATTGTTCATTACAATACATTAAGCGCCGATAACGGTCTTAGCGATTTAATTGGTGAATACGAGTCAGGTTATCGCTACGAAGAACCGCGTGAAAAAGAAAACCAACTACTAAGCTTAGAGTTAAAAGCAGACCTAGGTTTTGCTGAATTAGTATCGGCAACAGGTATTTCAAATTTTGATGCAGACGGCCAACGTGACCAAACCGATTTACTTATTCGCCTTGATTACGGCTACGAAGAATTTCCTGCGTTTTCATCGTTCACACGTGAAATTGAAGAGCAAGACACGTTCACACAAGAAATTCGTTTAGTATCACAAAACGACAGTGACATTAACTGGATTGTAGGTGGCTTTTACAACAAAATTGAAAGCGATGCGTCTAGCCAAGAATACACGCCAGGCTTTGGCGACTTTGCAGTAGAAAATTTTGGCGCAGATCAATCTCGTCCAGACCAACTTGAATACTACTCAGTTGATCGCGTTGAAATAACAGAGTCAGCTTTATTTGGTGAAATTGGTTACCAAGTTACCGAGAAACTCGATATTACTGTAGGCGCTCGTTTTTACAAGTACGATGTTGAGTCTGAGTCAGCGGTCGATTTTCCATTATTTAATACCTTATTCGGCGGCGCAGGCCCAGACGACGTAACACTTAACTTTGAACAAAATGAAGCAAGCGACAACGGCAGCCTATTTAAATTTAACGCCAAGTATCAATTTACTAATTCAGTAATGGGTTACGCAACAATAAGTGAAGGCTTCAGAATTGGTGGTTCAAATGGTTTAGCACCTTGTCCTGATCCATTACCAGCTAACCAAGCGGGTTGTGGTAACCCAAGTGAAATGCTTTACGATGCAGATACAACAACTAACTACGAGCTTGGTTTTAAAAGCACATGGTTAAGAAGCCGTTTACACTTTAACGCCGCATTATTTAATATAGATTGGGACGACGCACAAGTTGCCGGTGCAACCGAGGTAGGCCAACTACCGTACTTGTCTAATGCGGGTTCAGCCAATGCGAAAGGTATTGAAATATCGTCGCGTGCAATTTTATCTGACTCATTCTCTGTGTATTCTACATATGCATACACAAAAGCAGAGTTAACATCAGACGCACCATTCTTATTTAATTCAGACGGAACAGATGGTGCAGAAGATGGCGACCGTTTACCAGGCTCGTCTGAGCACCAGTTTTCAATGGGTGTAAACTATCAAACCGATGTGTTTAACGACAAAACGCTTGATATTAACTACGGTATTACCGCACAAAGCGATGTAATTTCTCGTGTTGGTTTACGCGATAACGGTGAAACATTACCAGGTTATAGCTTAAGCAATATTTCAGCTAAACTAACCGCCGATGAGTGGTCAGCGACCGTTTACGTAGACAACGTATTTAATAAATACGCCGTTACGTCTGTTCGCCGTTCAGATGCCGATATTACCTCAGCAAATAGAACTGATATACAACGTAACTATGGTTACTTTATCAACCGTCCATTAACGGTAGGCATTAAATTTAATTATAAGTTTGAAATATAATTAACCGTTAAGTTTAAGTACAATCAAAAGGCTCAAATTTATTTGGGCCTTTTTTCTTTATTAACGCGTAACTAAACAATACAAATAAAAAATGCAGCCAAATTTAAAACAACTCCATCAAAGCGCTATTAAATATTTAAACGAAGGCAAAGTACAACTTGCCCACAAAAGCTTAGTTGAACTGGTTTCGCATAAACCTGACTTTGCCGACGGCTATTTTTTACTGGCAATGGTTAACTTGCAAGTAGGGCAAATTTATAAAGCCATCAAGCTAATCGAAAAAGCCTTAACACTTGGCTCTAGCATTGAATATACTGCTCAACTGGCAAAATGTTATGCGCTTACCGGTGACTTAAAAAAAGCAAAAAATGTAGCGCTGTCGGTGCCTATTACACAAATAAAAAAAGCACTCGACGCCGATACTCTAGGCGTTGCACTTACGCAAGCAGGCCTACACGAACACGCTTTACATTATTTTGAATGTGCACTCACATTAGCCAATGCCAAACAACAACCTCACCCCCAGTTTTATTACAACTTTGCAGTAAGCGCCAAGTTTTTGGGCCTATTTGACAAAGCACACACCGCGTTTGAACATGCCATTGCACTTAACCCGCTTCATCATCAAAGCCACTTTGCACTCAGTGATTTAACTAAAGTAACAAAGCAAAAAAATAATATTACACGGTTAAAGCAAGTGTTTGAGCAGGTTTCACACCCTGATGCTAAATTACACATAGGCCATGCACTGGCAAAAGAATACCAAGATATTGGCGCATTTTCTGACGCCTTTACCGCGTTACAACAAGGTAAAGCAGCAAAGCATGCACTTACCCCGTTTGATAACGCATCGTCAAATGCGTTGTTTGAACATATAAAACAACTCAGTGCTAAACACAAAAACCAACAAGTAAACGGCAATCCCACCGCTGAGCCTATTTTTGTATTAGGTATGCCCCGCTCTGGTACCACATTAGTTGAGAGAATATTATCGAGCCACAGTGACGTGCAGTCAGCCGGTGAATTACAAGACTTCGGCCTAAGCGTAAAAAGATTAAGCAACACACCCACACCAAACGTGCTCGACATACAAACACTCACTAAAGCGTATGAACTTGATTTTAATCAGCTTGGCTCAACATATTTAAACGCCACCCGCGTTACTACCGGTAGCCATAAACATTTTATAGATAAACTCCCGTTTAACTTTTTTTATATCGACTTAATCACTAAAGCACTGCCAAACGCTAAAATTATTTGCATGCTGCGCGACCCAATGGACACCTGTATTGGTAACTACCGCCAACTATTTACTATTAACAACCCTTACTACGCGTATTCGCTAGACCTACTCGACACTGCTAAATTTTATAGCCGTTTTTATAAACTCATACAGCACTTCAGCACCGTGCACAGCAATATAAAAATTGTGAAATACGAAGAATTAGTCGCACAGCCCGAGCAGCAAATAAAAGAGTTAGTCAGCTTTTGTGATTTAGAGTGGCAAGAACAGTGTATAGACTTTCACTTAAACACCGCACCGGTATCTACTGCCAGTAAAGTGCAAGTACGCCAACCGCTAAACAACAAAGCCATTGGGCGTTGGAAGGCATTTAAACCCCATACTGACGAGGCTCAAAATTACCTGTTAGAGCAAGGAATTACGTTGCAATAGCCATTAATTATGCATTGCTTTAGTAAAAGTGAATTTATAAGCCAAAGTTAAAGCTTAGGTTTATAAATTCATAACACAATAAACTTCCCAGCTTTAACTAGAGAGTTTTTATATATTGCAATAGAGAGCATTTAACTTGGCTTTTTAGATTGAACTTTTCTTATTTGAGAAATAGCTTCCATTAAAAAAGCCGTATTAAGCCCTACAATTATTAACCCATT